>JAFZFL010000135.1 GCA_017555925.1 Bacteroidales bacterium
AATTACATTTATGACCAGCTTGAGGCTGCAGGAGTTGTTATGTTAACTCCAAGGGATGGCGAAGATTTTTATATAACAGGAAAAATTGCACAGGGTGTGAGCCGGAAAGATACCATCCACTCCAGAAATGTCATAGGAATTGTTCCTGGTTATGACAAGGAACTGAACAGTGAGTATATTGTGATAGGTGCCCATATAGATCATCTTGGTGTAAACAGAGTGACAATAGATGGAGAAGAGAGGCTTCAGATCTACAGTGGCGCAGATGATAATGCCTCGGGAGTGGCTACCCTTATTGAGTTGGCTAAGGAGATTGCTTCAAACAGATTTCTCTTCCGCCGCTCTGTACTCTTTGCCTTTTTTGGAGCAGAAGAGATTGGAATGGCAGGAAGCTGGTACTTTCTTAACCGCTCATTCAAGGAGGTGGAGAATATAGTTATGATGATAAACCTCGATATGATAGGGCGTAGCAGCGCAGATAATAAGTTTCAGATTTTTACGGGTTTGAGAAATCTTGAGCTAAATACAATAGTGCATAATCTCAAACAGCGTCCGGCAAGTATACAGCCTGAATTGTCATATACCGATTATTTCCCTTCTGATCATAGGCTCTTTGCAGAAAAGGAGATTCCAATAGCCCTCTTTACCACAGGTGTGCATAGAGATTACCATACTCCAAAAGATACTCCCGACAGATTGGATTATACCCAGATGGAGAAGATTGCGGAGTTCGGATTTGCCCTTGCACAGAATATAGCCAACCGTCAGACCCCTCTTCCTGTGGGTGTTGTGTCCCATGAGGGAGCAACAGAAGAGGAGACATATTATACGCAGCGTGATGTGGATAAGAGAGCCCAGTTCCTTCATGGTGATGAGACCCAGTTCCTGACAAAATGGGTATATCCATATTTGAAGTATCCTCAAAGTTCAATAGAGGGAGGGGAGTTTGGAAGAGTCTATGCAGAGTTTATAATTGAGAAGGATGGAAAGGTTACAAATGTTGTAATAACCAAAGGTGTAAGCAATGCTATAGATGACGAGGTGGTTAAGGTGATCTCGGCATCGCCCAAGTGGAAACCTGCAAAATTGAGGGGTGAGAATGTAAGAGTGAAAACTTCTGTGGCAGTAGACTTTAAATTATCTAAGAATGGAGAGTTTGGAATAAAGAAGTAGAGATATTTTTTATAACTTTGCCAGCTATTAAATAATAGCTGAAAATGGAGTACAATTTTTTAGAGATTGAGAAGAAATGGCAGACATATTGGGCTGCAAATAAAACATTTGAAGTAAAGACAGACTCTTCAAAACCAAAATATTACGTACTGGACATGTTCCCTTACCCGTCGGGAGCAGGATTGCACGTGGGTCATCCTCTGGGTTACATTGCCAGTGACATCTACAGCAGATACAAAAGATTGAAAGGCTTTAACGTGCTTCATCCTATGGGATATGATGCCTTTGGTCTGCCTGCTGAGCAGTATGCAATTCAAACAGGACAGCATCCTGCCAAAACTACAGAAAACAATATCAACAGATATAGGGAGCAGTTGGATAGAATAGGATTCTCATTTGACTGGAATCGTGAGGTGCGCACTTGTGAGCCGGGTTACTACAAATGGACACAATGGGCCTTCCTTGAGATGTTCAACCATTACTACAACAACGACACTTGCAAGGCTGAGCCAATTGCGGAGCTTGTTGCAAAGTTTGAGAATGAGGGAAATGCGGCTGTGAATGCAGCGTGTGGCGATGTGCCTTGCTTTACAGCTCAGGAGTGGAAATCATTTGACGAAAAGAGACAGAGCGATATTCTAATGCAGTACAGAATTGCATATCAGGGCGAAACTGCCGTTAACTGGTGTGCAAAACTTGGTACAGTGCTGGCCAATGATGAGGTTAAGGAGGGATTGTCTGTAAGAGGCGGTTACCCTGTTGAGCAGAAGAAGATGAAGCAGTGGCAGTTGAGAGTATCTGCCTATGCAGAGAGATTGCTTGTAGATCTTGATGATTTGCAGTGGACAGATTCTCTTAAGGATATGCAGAGAAACTGGATTGGAAAATCTCAAGGTGCTGAGATGATTTTTAAAGTTGGTGATTATGATATGACCATCTTTACAACACGTGCAGATACTGTCTTTGGCGTAACATTTATGGTTCTTGCTCCAGAGAGTGAGTGGGTAGACAAACTTACAACTCCAGAGTACAGAGAGGCTGTTGATGCTTATCTTAATGAGGCAAAGAAAAAGACTGAGCGTGAGAGAATGACAGAGACACGTAAAGTTACAGGTGTCTTTACCGGATCTTATGCAATAAATCCGTTGACAGGTGACAAAGTCCCTGTTTGGGTAAGTGAGTATGTATTGGCAGGTTATGGTACAGGTGCAATTATGGCCGTTCCTGCACACGACAGCAGAGACTACGCTTTTGCAAAACAGTTCAATCTTCCTATCATTCCTTTGATTGAGGGATGTGATGTAAGTGAAGAGAGCTTTGATGCAAAAGAGGGTATAATGTGCAATTCCGGCTTCTTGAACGGCATGAGCGTTAAAGAGGCTATTCCTGCTGCAATCGATTATGTTGAGAAGAATGGTATAGGCCGCAGAAAGATCAATTACAGATTGAGAGATGCAATCTTCTCACGTCAAAGATATTGGGGTGAGCCATTCCCTATCTATTACAAGGATGGCATTGCTACTCCTATTCCTCTTGAGGAGCTTCCTCTACAATTGCCTGAGGTTGACAAATTCCTTCCAACAGAGAGCGGTGAACCGCCATTGGCAAGGGCAGAGAACTGGACATATAAAGGCTATCCTATTGAAACAAGTACAATGCCTGGTTTTGCAGGAAGTAGCGCATATTATTTGAGATATATGGATCCTCAAAACGATGAGGCTCTTGTAAGCAGGGAGGCAGATGAGTACTGGAGGAATGTTGATTTGTACATTGGAGGTACAGAGCATGCTACAGGTCACCTTATCTACTCACGTTTCTGGAACAAGTTCCTTTTTGATTTGGGATATGTTGTTGAGAAAGAACCGTTCAAGAAGCTTATCAACCAGGGTATGATTCAGGGACGTTCAAACTTTGTATACAGAATAAAGAATACCAATACATTTGTTTCATATGGCCTTAAAGATCAATATGATACAACTGAGATTCACGTAGATGTGAATATTGTGAACAACGACCGTCTCAACATTGAGGCTTTCAAGAACTGGATGCCTGATTACGCAACAGCTGAGTTTGTACTGGAAAATGGCGAGTACATTTGCGGTTATGCGGTTGAGAAGATGAGCAAGAGTATGTTCAATGTTGTAAACCCAGACAGCATATGTGACAGCTACGGTGCAGATACATTACGCTTGTATGAGATGTTCCTTGGTCCTCTTGAGCAGTCAAAACCATGGGATACAAAGGGTATTGACGGTGTTAACCGCTTCTTGAAGAGATTGTGGAAGATGTTCTTTGACGCAGAGGGCAATCTGGCTGTAACAGATGCAAAACCAAGTGCAGAAGAGTTGAAAGCATTGCACAAGCTTATCAAGAAGGTTGGTGATGATATTGAAGCATTCTCATTCAACACATCTGTAAGTGCATTTATGATTGCCATGAACGAGTTACAGTCATTGAAATCGCGCAACAAGGAGATTCTTGAGAATATACTGATTCTATTGTCGCCGTTTGCACCTCATATCACAGAGGAACTTTGGAGTATTTTGGGTCATAATGAGAGCATATCTTTTGCCAAATTCCCTGAGTATGTTGAGGCTTATACAGTTGAGAATTCATTTGAGTATCCTGTCTCTTTCAACGGAAAGATGAGATTCAAACTTGAATTGTCAAAGAGTCTCTCTCCTAAGGAGGTTGAGGAGGTTGTAAGAGCAAACGAAAATACTGAAAAATATCTGGATGGAAAAGCTATCAAGAAGGTGATAGTTGTTCCTTCAAAGATTATCAATATTGTCTGTTAAAACTTAAATCTGACCAAAATGCCTACCAGTAAACTATTGAAAACTTTAAAAACCTATTTTATCCTGACAATTGGCGTACTTATCTACGTCTTGAGCTGGACAATTTTCATAATTCCGAAAGGTATAGCCGGAGGAGGAGTTACAGGTGTGTCAATTCTGATATATTATGCAACGAATGAACTCATTCCGGTATCACTCTCTTACCTTGTGATTAATGTGGCTCTGCTTGCCATAGGAACAATGATTCTTGGTAAGGGGTTTGGATTCAAGACCATATATTGTATCCTCTGTGCCTCGCTGATGTTTGAAATTGTACCTCATTTTGAGTTTATTGCCAATTTGTCTGATATTCCCGACAAATTTATAAATGCCATAATAGGAGGTGGCTTGTGCTCTTTTGGTATAGCGGCTATCTTCATGCAGGGCGGAAGTACGGGTGGTACAGATATTATTGCAATAATATTGTCGAAATACAGAGACACTTCTCCTGGAAAAATGTTTATGTTGTGCGACCTTATAATAGTTGGCTCAATTATCTTTTTGCCGGGCAAGGGTTTGCAGGATGTGGTTTACGGTTATATAGTTATGGTGGCATTTACCTATATGCTCGACCAGCTTCTTACAGGATCAAAGCAGTCTGTGCAGATAATCATCTTCTCTTCAAAATATAAGGAGATAGGAGATATGCTTACCAAAGAGATGAATAGGGGTGTGACAGCCCTCAATTCAGTGGGCTGGTATTCAAAGCAAGATGGTAAGGTGCTTATTGTAATTGCAAGAAAATCCCAATTGCCTCAGATTACTGCAGGTATTAAGGAGGTGGACAATAAAGCATTTATCTCTGTCTGCTCGGCTATGGGTGTTTATGGAGAAGGCTTTGATGTTGTGAAGGCAAGAAAGAACAATAAAGGTGGCATAATGAAATTTATTCAGGAGTAATTAAACTTGTTTGATTAAATGAAACTAAGTGTAAGGAGTATATTGGGTGAAATTAAAGCATATATAATAATTACAATAGGATTGTTGTGTTATGCTTTGGGTTGGGATGTTTTCCTGATTCCCAATAATATGGTTGGTGGCGGTGTTACCGGTATTTCCGCTGTCCTTTTGTATGCATTCAAAATTCCGGTCAGTTATTCATTCTTTGTCATAAACCTTGTGCTTTTGCTTATAGCCCTTAAGGTGCTTGGAAAAGGATTTGGTGTAAAGACTGTATATGCGATAGTGGTGACATCAATATTTTTTGAACTCTTGCCAATGACTCTTCCGGAGGCATTCATTCAGGAGTTTGCAGTAAGCAACGGCAAGTTGCTCTGTGCAATCTTTGGCGGTGTAACCTCAGGCTTGGGTATAGGATTGTGCTTCTCGCAGGGCGGAAGTACAGGCGGTACAGATATAGTGGCCCTTATGATTACCAAATACAGGAATATATCTGCAGGCAGAATAATTCTCATTATTGACATATTCATTATTGCATCTTCTCTATTGCTTCCTGCCAAAGAGATTTTTGACAGTGCAGGCAATGTTATAGGTGTAGAAAACATGGGAATGAGACTTGCAACTGTACTCTACGGATATATCCTTATTGCTGCATGCAGCTATACAATTGACCTTTTTGTTTCCGGCACCAAACAGTCGTTGCAGGTATTTATCTTCTCCAAGAAGTATGGAGAGATTGCAGATGCCGTAATTTCAGACATTGGAAGGGGTGTTACCCTTATTGATGCCCAAGGATGGTATACAAAACAGGAGAGCAAGATAGTAATGGTGGTGGTAAGAAAAACAGATATCAATATGATTTATAAAATCATAAAATCTGTAGACAGGGATGCTTTTATGTCTGTAGGTAGTGTTACAGGTGTTTATGGTAAAGGTTTTGATCAAATAAAGAAATAATTTTAAGCAAACAGGTCCGGCAAAAAATCTATAATCGGGTAATTTTTTTTGTTGGGCCTGTTAATCTGTTGAATTGTAGTAGGTTGGTTCGTAATTTTGCCTTTGGGTAAAAATATGGAATTATGAACATTTCTCTATTATTTAATTCGCTTTCGGGCATAGTCCTCTTCTCTTTTTTATGTCTCTATGCCTCGGTTTGCATTTATCTCTTTTACATTTTTTTATTCAGAAGTGTGCAGAGGCTCTATCTGCAAAGGATAATTGTTGCATTTTTCTCATTCTTTTTGATGAGTATGCAGCAGATAGTCATTCACATATTCTCTCTGGCCGATGGAATACCTTTATATTCATTGTCCCAACTCTCAATAAAGCTCTTTATTCTTACAACGGCAATTCTGCTTAATATCTTCCAATATGCAGGATTTGTTGTAGACAGTATGAGAATATTCATCAGATACCTGTCGTTGCTCTATTGTGCAATATTGTTTGTAGATGTGGTATTTATGCTCTTTGGGCTGCAGCAGTGCTATTATACTGTTCTCCTGTCGGGAATAATGGGAGTTCTGATATTTTTATTGTTGGGACGCTTCTTTATGAAGTGTATAGAGAGGTATGACCTTATAAAGGAGAGTGTGAGGAAGGAGAATCTGGTAAATGCTTTAAAGATTGCCTGTATTGGATTCCTTGCATCTTATACTGTTTTTATATCGGCGGTATCTGAAGGGGATGATCTTATTTCAATTCTGGCGCTATTGTGTCTGCTGGTTCTGCACATATATATTGTATACAAGAGTTACAAAAGATATGGTGTGGAGGCTGCTGTAAAGAGTTATGTGCCTGTTGAGGGGGAGGAGAGAGGCCCGGCCCTTTTACTGGAGGAGAAAATAGTAGATTACCAGACTATAATCAATAAGCTGATTCTCTATTTTGAGAAGGAGAAGCCATATCTCGACAGCGATTTGAAGATAGCTGATGTGTGCAAGCGTATATATACGAATAAAACTTATGTCTCAAGGGCACTGAATCATGGTGTCTCAAAGAATTTCAACCAGTTTGTGAATTATTACAGGGTAAGGGAGGCGTGCATGATATTTATAGAGGAGCCTATAATATCTATCTCTGATCTTTGTGACAAATGCGGATTCAAGAATCTCTCATCTTTCAGCAATGCATTTAATTTGAATCTCGGTTATACGCCGGCAGAGTGGTGCAGGCAAGTGAGGAAAAAATTGAACAACAATGAAGAGGTCTCTATTGAGGATTATTTTAATTAGGACGGTGCGAGGCATTATAGGTTGTTTTGAGAGGGTGCTTGCTCTTCTTGAGGGGAAAGATACAAATCCCCGGCCTCTACTCTATGAGAGATTGCCAGAGGTGGAAATGAGTATGCGCCACTGTGATATTCTTGCCGAAATTGCCAACAGGGCAGACAGGGTAATGGAGGAGAAGAGATTGTATCTCAATCCGGATCTTACTCTTAATAGGCTCGCAAAGGAGGTATGGAGCAACAGAACTTATGTGTCAAAGGCCCTGCGTTTGAAACGCGGGGTCTCCTTTAGGGAGTATGTCTGCCATTTCAGGTTGAAACATGCTAAGAAGATGTGTAATAATATTGGACGAGGAGCTTATGAGCTGGCCATAGGGAGCGGGTTCAATGATGTGCGGACATTCAATAAGGCTGTAAGTGATTTTTTGCCTGAAATGAAATCTGTGTTTTCAGATTTATGACAAAAGAGGTATCTTTACGCAAAATTTATTATAAATAAAAAGCGTTTCACAGATTATGGCAGACGAAAAGATAATTTTCTCCATGAACGGAGTGGGCAAGATATTGCCGCAGAACAATAAAGTAATTCTTAAGGATATTTATCTATCTTTCTTTTATGGTGCAAAGATTGGTATTATTGGTCTAAACGGTTCCGGTAAATCTACTCTTATGAAGATTATAGCAGGAATTGAAAAATCATATCAGGGAGAGGTGGTTTTTGCTCCTGGTTATAGCGTGGGATATTTGGAGCAGGAGCCTGTACTTGATGACACCAAGACAGTGAAAGAGATTGTAGAAGAGGGCGTTCAGGAGATTGTAGATCTTATGAAGGAGTATGAGGCCGTAAATATGAAATTTATGGAGCCTATGAGTGATGATGAAATGGCAAAACTTATTGAGTGTCAGGGTGAGCTTACAGAGAGAATAGAGCAGGTGAATGGATGGGAACTTGACTCAAAACTTGAGAGGGCTATGGATGCACTCATGTGTCCGGAGCCGGATGCTCTTGTAAAGAATTTGAGTGGAGGAGAGCGCAGACGTGTAGCTCTATGCCGCCTTTTGTTGCAGGAACCGGATGTGCTTTTGTTGGATGAGCCTACCAACCACCTCGATACTGAAAGTATCCAATGGCTTGAGGCCCATTTGCAACAATATAAAGGTACTGTAATTGCTGTAACCCACGACCGTTACTTCCTTGACAATGTTGCGGGATGGATTCTTGAACTTGATAGAGGTGAGGGTATTCCTTGGAAGGGCAACTACTCATCTTGGCTTGACCAGAAGGCAAAAAGACTTCAGATGGAGGAGAAGCAGGAGAGCAAACGCAGAAAGACATTGGAGCGTGAGTTGGAGTGGGTAAGAATGGCTCCAAAAGCACGTCACGCAAAATCCAAGGCACGTCTCTCTGCTTACGAGAAGATGATGAATGAAGACAGAAAGCAGAAGGAGGAGAAACTTGAGATATTTATCCCTAACGGTCCGCGTTTGGGTACAAATGTTATTGAGGCCACAGATGTTACAAAGGCTTTTGGAGACAAGGTGCTTTATGAGGGTTTGAACTTCAAACTACCACCTGCCGGTATTGTTGGTGTAATTGGTCCTAATGGCGCAGGAAAGACAACCCTTTTCCGTCTGATTATGGGATATGACCAACCTGACAAGGGTACATTTACAATAGGTGAGACTGTAAAAGTGGCATATATAGACCAGCAGCATAAGGAGATAGATCCAGATAAGACAGTTTATCAGACTATAGCCGACAATTCTGAGTTTGTAAAACTTGGAAACAAGGAGGTCAATGCCCGTGCTTATGTTTCGAGATTCAATTTCTCGGGAGCAGACCAGGAGAAGAAGTGCGGTGTGTTGAGTGGTGGTGAAAGGAATCGTCTGCATCTGGCCCTCACACTAAAAGAGGAGGCAAATGTATTGTTGCTCGATGAGCCTACCAACGATGTTGATGTAAATACAATCCGTGCTTTGGAGGAGGGCCTTGAGAACTTTGCAGGATGTGCTGTTGTAATTTCACACGACCGTTGGTTCCTTGACAGAATATGTACGCATATACTTGCATTTGAGGGAGATTCAAAAGTCTACTTCTATGAGGGTACATATTCTGAGTATGAAGAGAACAAAAAGATGCGTCTTGGCAATGTTGAACCAAAACGCTTCAAGTATAAAAAACTTATGGAGTAACAAAACCAATTTTTAAGCTATATGAAAATTGTTATTGCCGGAGCAGGAGAGGTTGGCAGTCACTTGGCCAAAATGTTGAGTACAGAGTCAAATGACCTCACCATTATAGATAGCCATGAGAGCAATTTGAGTAAAGTGGCCCAAATTGCAGATGTTGTTACTGTACTGGGTAGCCCAACCTCCATTTCAACACTGGAACAGGCGGGTGCAGCGGATGCCGATCTTTTTATTGCGGTTAGTCCGGCACACGACCAGGATGTAAACCTTATAAGTGCAATGCTGGCCAAAAAAATGGGCAGCAAGAAGGTGACTGCCCGTATCAATAATGATGAGTATATGCATTATGAGAACAAGCTGCTCTTTACCGAACTGGGTATAGATCTTCTCTTTTATCCGGAAAAGATTGCCTCTTATGAAATCTCGGATCTGTTGAAGCAGACAGGAACAACTGAGTTCATGGAGTTTGCCCGAGGCAAATTGCAAATGGTGGTATTCCGCCTTGATGATGGCGCACCGCTTATCCAGAAATGTGTCTATGATATGTTGCCATTGGGTAACCGCACACCATATAAGGCTGTTGCAATAGCGCGTAATGGTACTACAATAATACCGGGCAGAGAAACCCGTTTTCTTGAGGGCGATCTGGTATTTGTTATCTGCACGAATGATGGTGTAAAGGAGGCTATGACCTACTCCGGCAAGAATGAGATTGATATTAAAAAACTTATGATTGTTGGAGGCGGGCGTATTGGAGAGATGCTTGCCCGTAAAATGGAGAACAGCGTAGAGATAATAAAGATTATAGAGCAGCGTGAAGAGCGTTGCGAATACCTTGCAGAGACTTTTGACAAACCTCTTATCATAAATGGAGATGGCCGTAATACCGATCTGCTTATAGAGGAGGATGTTAAGGATTTTGATGCATTTGTGGCTGTAACCGGCAGTTCGGAGACAAATATTCTTTCCTGTGTGGCTGCAAAGAGAATGGGTGTGCCAAAGACAATAGCGGAGGTGGAGAATATAGAGTATATAAAGCTTGCTGAGGGAATGGGCGTGGATGCAGTTATAAATAAAAAGCTTATTACTGCCGGACGTATTTTCCGTTTTACATTAAGTAACAAAGTGCGCTCCATAAAGTGTTTGAACGGATCTGATGCAGAGGTGCTGGAGTTTCTTGTTAATCCCGACAGTAACATTACACGCGGTCCTATAAAGGATCTCAAATTCCCTAAGGAGGCCATTATTGGAGGTGTGATACGTGGCAACGAGAGCTTTATTGCCAATGAGTATACAGAGATAAAACCTTATGACAGGGTGGTGGTATTTGCACTGCCACATGTGTTGTCAAAGGTGAACAACTTCTTCATTTAAACGTGTATGGCAAGTTATCTTCAGGTTGAAAATATTTCAAAATCATACGGCGACAAAGTCCTTTTTGAAAAGATAAGTTTCAATATAAATGAGGGCGATAAAATTGCCCTCATTGCGCCAAACGGTACAGGCAAGACATCTCTGCTAAGTATATTGGCAGGCAAGGATTCATCTGACAGAGGTGGTTGTGTGAAGTTTATGAAGGATATTACAATATCTTTTCTTGAGCAGGACAACCATTTTGATGAAAATCTTACCATTTATGAGGCTGTGTATAACGCAAAGAGACGCAAGAGCCATCAGGAGTGGGAGGATGAGCATAAGATAAACGAGATGTTGTATAAGCTCAAACTTGAAGATACCCAAAAACGTATTGGCGAACTGAGTGGAGGAGAGATCAAGAGGGTGGCCATTGCAGCTATGTTTATAGATGAGCCGGATTTTCTTGTGATGGATGAGCCTACAAACCATCTCGACCTTGAAACCATTGAGTATATTGAGGAGATGCTTACACGCTCGCGCTGTACACTCCTTATGGTTACCCACGACCGTTATTTTCTTGATAGGGTATGTAATCAGATATTGGAATTGTGGGAAGGTAACCTGTATCAGTACAATGGCAATTACTCATATTTTCTGGAGAAACGTGAGGAGAGGATAAGTAATTTTAAGGCAGAGACAGACCGCGCACGTAACTTGTTGAGGACAGAGCTTGACTGGATGCGCCGTATGCCATGTGCCCGTGGAACAAAGGCAAAATATAGAATAGATGCCTTTTATGATCTTAAGGAGAGGGCTTCGCAGACAATTTCGGAGAAGAGTCTTGATATTAACGTAAAGATGTCGCGTCTTGGCAAAAAGATAGTGAACTGCAAGCACATGAGATATACATGGGAGAGCGACGGCTGGGTAGGAGTTGATGACTTTACATACAATTTTGCTCCTGGAGAGAAGATTGGAATAGTAGGAAAGAATGGAGTGGGCAAGAGTACATTCCTTAATTTGCTTACAGGAGAACTGCAACCTACATCAGGAGAGATAGAGCGCGGTGAGACTGTGGTATTCGGATACTACAAACAGAAGGGAATTGAGTTCAATCCGAATGATACGGTTATTGATGCTGTTCAGAAGATAGCGGAGACAGTAACTCTGGCAGACGGCAAAAGCGTTCCTGTAACCACATTCCTTAACTATTTTCTTTTCCCCCCACCAATGCACTATGTAAAGATTGAAAAACTGAGTGGTGGAGAGAAACGCAGACTCTATCTGCTTACCGTTCTTATGAAGAATCCCAACGTGCTCATACTTGATGAGCCTACAAATGATTTGGATATACTCACGCTCAATGTGCTGGAGGAGTATCTGAAAGGCTATCCGGGTTCTGTAATAATTGTATCGCATGACCGCTTTTTCCTCGATAAGATAGCAGATCATCTCTTTATTTTTGAGGGCGGGGGAGTCATTAAGGACTTCGTTGGTAGCTATTCGGGATACAGGCAGTATATGAAGGATAAGGAGGCACAAAGACGTGCCGAAGAGAGGGCTGTTGCAGACAAACAGGCAAGGAGAGAGGCGCAGAATGCACAGAATACAGTTCAGGAAACCTCTCAAAAAAAACGCAGACTCTCATATAAGGAGCAACGTGAGCTGGAACAGCTTGAAAAGGAACTGGAGGCTCTTGAAGCTGAAAAGGCAGAGCTTGAAGCTGCCCTTTCAAGCGGAACACTCTCTGTAGAAAAACTTACCGAAGCCTCTACAAGAATAGGGGTGGTTATTGAAGAACTGGACGAGAAGGGTATGAGATGGCTGGAACTGTCGGAAATAGCAGGATAATCTTTAAACAAATTTATAAATTATGGAAAAACGAGTTTTGAATTTTATGATTTTGGCCATGATGTTGGCAGTTATTGCAAGTTGTGGTCAGGGAAAAGGTAATAAAGGAACACAGGAGTCTGAGAATGCGGCAGTTGAAGTTAAGGCAGATTCGGCAGTGGCAGATGCCAGAGGTTATATTGTTAAGGTAGGGGATATGGTTCCTGAGTTTGATCTTCATCTTCTTGATGGTACAAAAGTTCCTGTAAGTTCGCTTAAAGGCAAGGTGGTAATGTTGCAGTTTACTGCAAGCTGGTGTGGTGTATGCCGCAGGGAGATGCCATTTATCGAGAAGGATATCTGGTTGAAACTTAAGGAGAATCCAAATTTTGCCCTTTATGGAATAGATCTTAAGGAGGATGCGGAGACAACTGCAAAATTTGCAGAAATGATACCTGTAACATATCCTTTGACTTTGGATCTTGAGGGTAAGACATTTGAACTTTTCTGTTCTCCAAAGGCTGGTGTGACCCGTAATATCATTTTGGATAGAGAGGGTAAAATCATAATGCTTACCCGTCTCTTTGAAGAGGCTGAGTTTAACCAGATGGTAGAACTGATAAATGCTGAATTGGCAAAATAGTCATTTGAATCTTTTAATTGTACACCTATGAAAAGGGTCTTGATTTTTGCGTTTGTTGCAACTCTTCTGGTTGCGTGTGCCCCAGATAATTACAATGCCATTACGGTAGTTCCTTATCCTAATGGGATAGAGATAAAAGAGGGTTCTTTCAATGCGGCAGGAGCGGCTGTCCACTACCCCGAAGCAGCAGATGAAAGGGTAAAAAAACTTATAAAAGAGTTTGCTTCGCAGCTCTCATCGGCAAGCGGCAAAGAGTCTGTAGTTGACAACAATATCACTTCCGACGGATTTGTGTTCAAATTGGATACAGAAATGGCGGAAGAGGCGTATAGCATTAAAATAGGCCGCAAGTGTGTTGAGGTTACCGCATCATCCCTACGCGGGTTCAACTATGCAATACAGAGTATTAAACAGATGCTCCCTGCCCAAATTTTGGGTGGTGAAGAGGCTGCTTCCCTTGATTGGAGCATGCAGTGCGCAGAGATAAATGACGCTCCCCGTTTCAGATACAGGGGCATGCATCTTGATGTGTCGCGCCATTTCTTTGATGTGGATATGGTAAAGAGGTACCTCGACATTATGGAGGTTCACAAACTCAATACTCTTCATTGGCATCTTACAGATGATCAGGGCTGGAGAATTGAGATAAAGAGATATCCTAAACTTACGGAGGTGGGGTCTGTGAGAAAAGAGACTATCATAGGCCATATTTTTGAAAGCAATGAATTTGACGGTACTCCATACGGAGAAGGGTGCTGGTATTCGCAGGAGCAAATAAAGGAGGTAATTGAATATGCGGCAGCAAAAGGTATAGAGATAATTCCTGAGATTGATCTGCCTGGCCATATGCTTGCAGCCCTGGCTGCCTATCCCCAACTGGGTTGTACTGGAGGCCCTTATGAAGTTTGGGGCAAATGGGGCGTGGCCGATGAGGTGCTTTGTGCCGGAAATGAGGAGACAATGCTCTTCCTTGAGAATGTGCTTGCAGAGGTGGCAGAGTTGTTTCCGTCGGAGTATATACATATTGGAGGAGATGAGTGCCCTAAAGTGTATTGGGAAAAGTGTCCGAAGTGTCAGAGCAAGATAAAGGAACTCGGATTGAAAGACAATGGCGGATTTAATGCAGAACACTATCTCCAAAGTTATGTGATGAAGCGTATGGCAGCCTTTATTGAGAGTAAAGGAAAGAGGGTGATAGGTTGGGATGAAATCCTTGAAGGAGAGGTTGCAGAGAATGCTACTGTTATGTCGTGGAGGGGTACTGCAGGTGGTGTTAAGGCAGCCCGCATGGGACATGATGTGATTATGACTCCAAACACTTTCTTCTATTTTGACTATTACCAGTCTCTTGACAAAAAGAATGAGCCTTTAGCCATTGGAGGATATCTTCCTGTAGAGAAGTGTTACTCATACGAGCCTATGGCCGATGGTATGACAGAGGAGGAGTTGAAGCACATACTTGGAGTTCAGGCAAACCTCTGGACCGAATATATTACCTCATGCAGCCAGCTTGAGTATATGCTTCTTCCACGTCTTGCCGCACTTAGCGAAGTACAATGGTGCAGTAAAGAGAATAAGGATTGGAGGAGATTCCTTAACAGTGCAGATGATTTCTGCTCAATATACGATGTAATGGGCTACAGCTATGGTAAGCATATATTTGATACAAGAGGTGAGGTAAGGATAAATAGAGAAAATGGGTGTGTTGAAGTCAGACTTGAGGCGCAGGGCAATACTCCTGTAAGGTACACACTTGATGGGAGCGATCCGGAAGCAGACTCTCCGATATATGCCAATCCCATAGAGGTAAGAGAAAGTTGCACACTTAAGGCAAGAAGCCATAGAAACGGCCAGCTTGGCAAGATCTATGAAAAGAACTTCACTGCCCACAAGGCAATGGGACGTCCTGTAAAGCTCCTTACCGAACCGCACCATAACTATACATTCAATTCTCCCGATATGCTTGCCGACGGTATCAAAGGAGCAGGCCCATACAACAGCGGAGATTTTGCAGGATGGTACGGAAACTCTTTTGAGAGCATAATTGAAATGGACGGCACACCATACAGCAGTGTTACGTTAAGTTCAATTGCGTTCAGGTATGACCATATATTCGGCCCGTCAAATCTTTCTGTCTATGTTTCTGAAGATGGTAAAGAGTATACCAAAGTTGCACATGCAGACTATCCGGTAGAGGGATTGATAGATGACAATAACGGATGTGCAGAGTATCTTCTCTCTTTTCCCGAAACATCTGCAAAATACCTGAAGGTGACAGCCGACTGCATAGAGTCACTTCCAGAGTGGCATCCTGCCAAAGGCAATCCCGGATTCCTCTTTATAGATGAGGTGATAGTGAAGTAGGAGGGTATCCCTAAGAAGCGTCAGTGTTATTTCATATCAAAACATTTGGAGGATAATGACATGACGAAAAATGTTCTTAACAACTTAATCTCACTTTAATTTGGTCACTTTTATTCATTAAGTGACTGAGTTAAAGTGACCATGTTGTTACTAAATTCTTTCAAAGAATCCTTCGTAATCACCGTCTATTATTTTCCATGTTCCACTCTTCCGGCCTCCTTCTCTAACGATGAACTTCATATCTGTCATTCTTTTGAGGTATTTACGAACTTGACGGTCCGAAACACCTATGTTCACAGCCATTTCGGCAATTGTGATTTCCGGATTTGAGGAAATCATTTTGTAAATCATACGCTGTGCTTTCAGGAACTCTTTCCGGAACCTATTATCCTCTTTTAGGAACTTTTTCTCAGTTCCCTTATCTGCTTTTAGGAACTCTTTTTCATCCATTACACCGTTACTTCCATAGTTCAAATTCCATAATGTTACATGAAACTCCGATGCATTTGATTGAAATTCAGGAGTATGATAATTAGGTAATCCATCAAATCTCTTATAGGAACCAATTATTTTTTAGTTATTTTATACTTTTTTTACATACTTTGAGGAAATGTCATTCCACCTTGGGATTTGAAGTCTAACTCCATAATACTTTTCATAATTGTTAAGGACTTTCTGAAGCCAATCTGGAGCATCATCTCGTGTATCTTTGTTTTTATACATAGTCTCTTCCATGGCTGCTAAAAAGTCTTCAAGGCAATCATAGATGGAAAAGGTTGTGGTCTTTCCATACCATTTTGCCGGACGCATTTTGTGTACAGTACCTTGTTTTATTTGAAGGTTTATCGGCCAAATTGTTTTACTTTTGCCAGATTTCATTGGTCTTGACATTTCCCAAACTTTCTTCTGCCAAATCTTTTTAATTGTGACAGTACCGTCATCGGCCATATCATAACCAAAAATTAGATATGTTACATTGAGCATCCAAGGTTTGCTGGCAATTTCGCGTTCGTACATCCGGAAATCTGCTATATCAAAACCTGGATTACTTCTGTAATTGAACGCTTTTATCTCCATTAATCCTTCGGTCTTGTTGTTAGGATTAAGGTAAAAGTCCGGTGGCATTTGAGTGTTATCGTTCAATGAATAATCGATGTTATTCTTTTTGAGCCAACCCTCAATCCATTCCTGCATAATGTTACCTACTACATCACGCCGTTTTACGATGATGTCAATATCGCCCAATGTAAATGTAATCCGACCTTGTTTGGTCAGGATTTTATCGTCATTAATGAGTTTATTATAAATTTCTTCAACAGTCAGTTCCATCTAGTTAAAATTATATTATTATTGTGTTTAGTAATCTTTCAGCTACGGCTTTGATGACTGGCACAACTACGGTGTTGCCCAATAAATCAAAACCCTCCTTTTCGCTTACATTGAACTTTATTTCATCCGGATATCCGCATAATCTTAAGCCTTCGCGTAAAGTTAGATTACGTAGGCCACCATTGTCGCCTACATACAATTTCTGCATATCCATGGCCACAAGTGTTGGTGAAATATCATCAGGTGACATTACTTTGTTTATTTCAAAACTAAGTTTACCTGCAACTATATTGTATCCTTTAGGCTTTGTTGTATCATATTCACGGCGGGACATTGCTACACCACTACTATTCTTTTCTCGAATTAGTTTTTTAGGGTGTTCAAATTTGAGATAGCCTTTTTTCGTCAAATCTTCCAGCAAATCTTCTAATTCTGCATCATCGAAGAATGTACGGATTTGTTCAATGGTCAAAGGCATACCATCCATCCAGTCAATTCCTATAATCTCAGCCCATTTTTTCTTTCTACGCTCAGTAAGAATTGTATCAAGCAGTTTTTTTTGTTTTTCTGAAACGCTTCCTTTGATTTCCAAATCCCAACTATGAATATTGGTGTCTCCACCTCGTTTGTCTTTTATTGATTTTCCATAAAGTTGTTCTATAGAAAAATGTTGAAGAAGTGTTCGGACGAATGGAGTGTCAACTGTCGGCATTCCTGTTTCAAGGATGTCTCCTAATTTTGATTCCTTTATAGGAAAATTGTCAAGATTTGGCTTTTTATTGATGCTCCCGACTATATAAATTCTCTTTCTTTCTTGAGGTACACCAAAATATTTTGAGTTGAGTACTCGGAAATCAAATTTATATTTCATAGCGTGAAGTTTGTCAAGTATGACTTTCAGAGTTTTTCCGCCATCGTGATTGACAAGACCTTCTACATTTTCAAGTATGAATCCTTTTGGGCGTTTTTCTTTCATAATACGCTCCACTTCAAAAAACAGTGTGCCTCTTGTATCAGCGAAGCCCTGACGTTTACCAGCTGAACTAAATGCTTGGCAAGGAAAGCCTGCACAGAGTATGTCGAAATCTGGAATATTCTTGGTATCTACCTTTGTGATATCTCCAGTAATTGTTTCGGTTGGATGATTATCTTTCAGGACACTCACCGCATACGGCTTTATCTCCGATGTCATAACACATACTGTGGTCAATCCTTTTTCTTTCGCGGCTTGCTCCAGACCACAGCGAATACCACCTATTCCTGCAAATAAATCAATAAAACGCAGCACTTTTTCTTGCGAGGTTTTGGCAAGTTGTGGCTGTATCATTTTATCATCAATCGAATTGGCAATATCTTTCCCTTTGAGGATTGCTGGAGAAAAAGGAACATTAACTCCCACGGTCGGCAATGCTTTTGAAATGAGTTTTTGTATGTCAAGTGGTTCAGAAAGAAGTTCATCTCCAAGAGAATACACAATATAACTTCCGTTTGGACTTGGATAGCCAAGTGCTTCCATATCGTCCTGCTCTTTGATTGATGAACTAATGCAAGGGAAAAGATGATAACCATTCTGAGGGTCTTGTATGTTATATATAAGGATATAATCAGGCAACTGCTCTGATATTATTCCTCCTCGTCTTTGAGTAAATAAATCTTTGTTGAAACGGACATTATAGAGTTTCTCGTATCTGCGAGGTTGCTCTCCGAGAATCCATTGCAATTGAGATTTTTCTTCTCTATATGCACCAAAGAGGAATGTTCTATCCCAATTGTCGATATATCTAAACATATTTGATACCTTTGCTTTCAGTTGTTTTACAATCAAGTTCGTTAATCAAGTCCTTAGGGCTGACAGATAAAACTTTTGCTATTACGAGTAATTGCTCCAATGATGGTTGTGCTTTGTTCTGCACCCATCGGCTCACTGTAATTTCCGATTTTCCGGTATGTTCTGCCAACCATCTGTTAGTTTTATTCTGTTCTGCGAGAGCTATTCTTATTCTATTGATTGGTTGTTCTATCATATCTTTAATACTTTTAATTACAAAAGTAGCAAAACAAATTCAAGTTTATCGTAATTTGATAAATAATTAACTAAATTTGAGTTGAAAGATAATTGCGATGATGCCTTTTAAGTAGAGCTCAATGAAGGCTCGCTTGCTAACCCTGAATTCGAAGATCTGGAAGAGGGCATAGTTGGTGTGGAAGCCGTTCTCAATGGAAACTGCGGGACATGAGAATGGCGGAAGATATAGAAGTTTTCTTCGTAGTCAGTCAGAATATGCAATCATAGTAATTAGATTGAATATTCTGATTATCTTTATATTTATTCTAACTCATACCTAATAAATCCCATCATTTCACCTATAAAACACCAGCGGGATAAACAAATTGTTTTTGTTTATCCCGCTGATATTTAATTGTTTAATTGGTTTTTAACCTATTAATACTCGTCTTCGTTGAACAAGAAGTCCTCTTTGCTTGGATAGTCTGGCCAAATCTCCTCAATGCTGTCATAAATCTCGCCGTCATCTTCAAGATCGTTCAAGTTCTCTATTACTTCAAGAGGGGCTCCTGAACGTGTTGCGTAATCAATAAGCTCATCTTTTGATGCTGGCCATGGTGCATCCTCAAGTTTTGATGCAAGTTCTAGTGTCCAATACATAATATAACAAAATAATAATTAGATAATTAACTCTCTTTTACCTCTAAAATGAGGGGTGCAAATATAGTAAAAGTTTTATTATATCCTAAAAATATTGGGGCCTATATATTTATAGCAACCAAAATTGTATTTATGGCAACCAGAATGTTTCATCAACACCGCTCTTATGGCAGAAAAATCTTCCGAGAACAAAAAGGTAGTCTGAAAGTCTGTTCAAATATTTTATACCTCTTGCCAATTGGCTTTCAGAGGCATTTTCATCGTTTGCTTCTTCGTTGGCAATATCAAGGATACAAAGTGCGTGGCGTTCTGCCCTGCGGCAAATGGTTCTTGCAACGTGACACTCAGATGCTTCGCGAGGCGAACCTGGTAGTATGAATGCTGTTTGTGGAGGCATCTCTCCTGTCATACGGTCAATCTCCGCTTCAAGAAAACCAATCTCCCCGGCTGGCAGTTCAGAGAGCTTCTTGAAAGAGCCGTCGGATGCGAAGTGTGCAGATACAACCATCAGATTCTCTTGTATTTTTTGCAATATTTTTTGCTCGTAGCTGTAAGAGATATCACTTATAATCACACCTATATATGAAATCAGTTCGTCAACATCGCCATAGGCCTCTACACGAGGATGGTTTTTGGGAACTCTTTTGCCTCCAACCAATGAGGTGGTTCCTTTATCTCCAGTTTTTGTGTATACTTTCATAATGTTATCTGTTTATTCTATCATAATTTGTAAGGTCACTTTCAATTTTGCCGTCACGCAATCTTATTATGCGTCTTGCATATTTGGCAATATCCTCTTCATGTGTAACAACAATAACAGTATTGCCATTGTTGTATATCTCCTCAAAGAGATTCATAATCTCTACAGAGGTCTTTGTGTCTAGGTTGCCCGTAGGCTCATCGGCGAGTATAATTGAAGGAGTGTTTATAAGGGCTCTTGCAACAGCAACCCTCTGTCTTTGTCCGCCGCTCAGTTCAGACGGCTTATGCTCCATTCTCTCTTCAAGTCCAACCTGGGCAAGTGCAACATGCGCCCTCTTCATACGCTCATTCTTGGATACTCCTGCATAAATCAGCGGCAGGGCAACATTCTCTATTGAGCTATATTTGGGAAGAAGATTGAATGACTGGAATACAAAACCTATTTCGCGGTTTCTTATATCTGCAAGTTTGCTGTCATCCATCTTGCTTACATCTGTGCCATTGAGAATATAAGTGCCCTCCGTTGGGGTATCCAGGCATCCCAAAATATTCATCAATGTAGATTTTCCGCTTCCCGACGGCCCCATAATAGCAACATACTCATTCTCATGTATTGAGATCTCTACGCCGTCCAGAGCCTTGACCTGTTGTGCCCCCAGGCGATATATCTTCTTAATGCCGTCAATACGGATAATCTCTCTGCTATTTTTATCTGAACTCCTCTCCATCACCCTAAAATTATCACTCAACTTTTCCAATATCAAACAAATATTTTAAAGAAATCAATCATAGCCCTTCTCAGACTCTCCAGAGCCATTGGCGTATTCCATTTTTCACGCTCTTTTTCTCCAACCTCATTTGAGACAGTGCGTAACTCAAAGAATGGAATCCCCTCCTGCAAACATACATAATATACAGCTGCGCCCTCCATGCTCTCAATATGGGGAGCAAATTGTCTGATCAGCTCATCTCTCCTTTCGGCACCTCCAGTAACTGTCTGTACTGTAACACCAACTCCCTCCCTGTAGTTTTTCAGGTACTCTTCAATCTTCCCGTCAAGTTTTACCCTATGCAGGGCACCGCCTTTGAATGGGAAGAGATCTGCATCAAGAATATCATATTGGAAGAGTGTCTGGAATCCGAACAGAGTCTCAAATCCAAGATCTCCAAAGTACTCTTTGCCTATTACGGCAGTGCTTCCCATTGGGAAGAGTGCCTTCTCCTGGGGTGTATCATTGAAACTGTAGCTGCCGGCTATGCCTATATTTATCACAAGATTGTATGGCTTACCATCATGTGCAGCCTCTATAATCTTTTTTGTAAGCCTATAGCATGTTGAGGTTGTACCTATGCCTGTAAGCATAAACTCAACCTCCAAAACATCTTTAAGAGGGTACTCATAGGCTCTGTATGCTTGTTGGGCACATGTTATTTCCTCTTGTTCTGCTGCAGTAATCAGTACTCTTTTCATATATATGATAAACTAATAAATTGTCGGGAAGATATTTGACTATAGGGAGTAGAGATGGAATTTAAAGATTACTCCACCCTCAGGTCCGTTTTCAACTGAGATCTCACCTTTGTGGTAAAGTACGGCACTGCGTACAATGGAAAGTCCCAAGCCTGTGCCGCCCCTTTTACGGGTACGACCCTCTTCAATCCTGTAAAAACGTTCAAATATACGGGGGATATACTCTTCAGGTATTCCTTTGCCCGTATCGGTATAGGTAAATTCAATTCTGTATCCTCCATCACCGGGTATCTGGTTTATTCCGGCATGTATGGATATGACTGTATCTTTTCCTCCATGTTCAATAGAGTTGTCAATAAGGTTCTTGAACAGTGAATAGATGAGCGTATAACACCCCTCCATCCTTAAGTTGTTGCTGAACAATATGTTTAATGTAATATTATTGCTCTTGAACTTGTAGTCGAGTTCATCCCTTATCTCACTGATACACTTTGAGAGCAAGACCTCTTCATTCTTGAAAGCATCTGAGCGTTCATCAAGTTTGTTGAGAGTTGAGACATCATATATGAGGGATGAGAGTCTCATTGATTGTGAGTAGGCCTTGTCAATGAACTTAAGGATTTGCTCCCTGCTCATTTCGGGAGAGCTTAATATGGTCTCAAGATAGGCTCTTACAGCTGTAATTGGAGTCTTGAGTTCATGTGACACATTCTGGCTGAGCTGCTGCTTGTAGAGTTTGGTCTGTTCAAACTGGTCAAATGTGTCAATTACATTTTTGCATATCTTTCCGAACTCATCATGCGGAAAGTCTATTTTGCTATAATCCTTATTTGGACTCTTGACAATCTCAATGAATTTTTGGAGCGTCCTCAAAGGATGCGTAAGCTTGTGGCTTATGTAGAATATTGCTATTGCCAGTGCAATAAAAAGCAGTGTTATGACATAGATATATTTCTGCTCATGTTCTATCTGTGTTATTATATCTTTCTTGCATTCAATACCTGTCCTTACATACATGTTGTTGAATTTCCTTGTATAAAAAAGGTAATCTGAATTCATGCTCTGCGATTTGCGGAATACCGTACTTATTTCAAACTGGTCTGCCATGGCAAACTCCTTGCGCTCAAAGATGCTGTCAACAAGAGTAGGCTTGAAGTTGTCATACAATACGGTTTTATTGCTGTCAAGAATTGTATGCCTGATGTTGGCTGGGGTAGGGATTGAATCGTATGGGGTGTTGGACTCCAGTGAGTTGCAGGCTATATCATTGTAAAGCACAAGTTTTACCTTAAGAGTCTCAAGGTTGTAGTTTATCTCCTTATTGTATGACATCAATACAAATGCCAGACCCAGAATTGACAGTGCTACAAGAAAGTAGAGAATAAGATTATACTGATATTTTACTCTCATATTAGGATGCTTTACAATATGTTCATGTTATACTCCTACTCTGTGGGTTGGAAACAGTATCCGTACCCTGAGCGGTTTATGATGGAATTGCCATTTTCAAGCAGTTTCTTCCTCAAACGGGCAATATGTACGTCTACCGTTCTGTCAAGAACATAGCTCTCATTTTTCCATACCAATTTAAGGATCTCCTCCCTTGGAAAGAACTTCTTACGGTTGCTTGTCAAAAGATTGAGGATGTCAAACTCCTTTTTTGTGAGAAAAATCTCAGTCTGCCCCAGGAAGACCCTCTTCTCCTCAATATCAATGACCAGTTTGCCGTTTTTGAAGAGTTTGTTCTCTTTTATAGCGGGAGCCGCGTCACTCTGTGGTGGATTTGCAACATAGACTCTGTTTAGCACAGCATTGATTCTGGCTATAACCTCTTTAATTGAAAATGGTTTTGGTATATAGTCATCACCTCCTTTCTCAAAACCTTTGAGTATGTCGGATTCGGTATTAAGTGCCGACAGGAAGATGACAGGTATATTGTTATTGTACTCCTCTCTGAGCAGTTGGACCATCTTGAGGCCGCTTATGCCATCCATCATGATGTCGAGAAGAATAAGATGAAACCCTTTCTTCAATTTGACCAGAGCCTCTTCGGCACTGGTGGCTATCTCTACATAAAAGCCTGAATTCTGCAAATTGAAGTGGAGGATGTCGCAAATGTCCTCTTCATCATCCACTACCATTATCCTGTATTTGTCTTGCCCTTGTATCATAAGATAAGTTGTGATTTTGGGGGGTATAACCATGTGACGTACAAAAATAATGATTATTTTGAATATTGGAAATTGGATTTCATGATAATGTTTTGTTTTTATACCTTTGTAAATTACATGTTTTATTAAATAGGATAATTGGAGAGTTATGGCATATAACAAGATAGAGGAGTTTGATCCTCAAACAACAGCAAAGTTGGCAGAGCATTATAAAGCAATTCTTGATCTTTTGGGAGAGAACTCTTTGAGAGAGGGCTTGTTGAAAACCCCGGAGAGGGTAGCAAAGGCTATGCAGTTTCTTACACAAGGCTACAATGCAGATCCTGTGGAGATTCTTAAATCGGCACTCTTTAAAGAGGAGTACAAACAGATTGTATTGGTTAAGGATATTGAAATTTATTCGATGTGTGAGCATCATATGCTCCCTTTTTATGGCAAGGCGCATGTTGCCTATATTCCTAACGGAGTAATTACCGGCTTGAGCAAGATTCCACGTGTGGTTGATGCATTTGCCCGCCGTTTGCAGGTCCAGGAGCGTCTTACAGTGCAGATTAGGGATTGTATTCAGGATACTTTGAACCCTCTTGGAGTTGCAGTGGTTATTGAGGCAGCCCACATGTGTATGCAGATAAGGGGTGTTCAGAAACAGAACTCTGTTACAACCACATCTGCCTTTACAGGTGCCTTCCTTAAGGATTTGAGAACAAGGGAGGAGTTTATGAGACTGATAGGAGTGAACCTTCATTAACAAGTTTCGTTGCAGGTACTGGAGAGTAAATATCAGAATATAATTACAAATAATATGTTACGTAAAGCGAGGGTAGTGGCAGCTACCATATTTTTTATTTCAATCACGCTTCTGTTTCTTGATTTTACAGGAACACTTCATGCATGGTTGGGGTGGATGGTAAAAGTGCAATTTTTTCCAGCCATTCTGGCGCTGAATGTGGTGGCGATGGTTGTCTTGTTGCTTCTTACATTGCTGTTCGGAAGAGTCTATTGTTCTGTAATATGCCCTTTAGGTGTGTTTCAGGATCTCTTCTCATGGATTGCAGGCAAGAGGAAAAAGAACAGATTCCATTATACAAAATCTTTGGGGTGGCTACGCTACGGAGTGCTTGTGCTCTTTATTGCGGCTCTGTTGGGAAGTGTAGGAGCAGTCTCCACCATTCTGGAACCATACAGCTCTTATGGAAATATAGTGGCAAATCTTTTTGCACCTGTATGGCAGGCCGGCAATAATGTATTGGCCTATTTTGCAGAGAGGGCAGACAGCTATGCCTTCTATAGTGTAGATATCTATGTAAGAAGCATTGCGGCATTTGTATTGGCGGTGGTTACAACTCTTGTTTTGGCATTTCTTGCATGGAAAGGTGGCAGAACCTATTGCAATACCGTTTGTCCGGTTGGAACAATATTGGGGCTTCTTTCAAGATTCTCATGGTTCAAGCCTGTTATTGATACAACAAAGTGCAATGGCTGTACATTATGTGAGCGCAACTGCAAATCTTCATGTATCAACAGCAAGGAACACAAGATAGATTATAGCCGTTGTGTTGCATGTATGGATTGTATTGACAAATGCAATAGAGGAGCAATCTCTTTTGTTCATGCAAAGGGAGTAAAGTCGGGTGTCTCTTGCAGTGAGCAGCAAGATAATGGTGGCCGTAGAAAATTCCTTGCTGCTACAGCGGTGTTGGCTACAGCATCATTGGCAAAGGCACAGGAGGATAAGGTAGATGGAGGACTTGCTGTTGTGCTGGATAAGAAAGCGCCACAACGTACAACCAGGATAGTGCCTCCAGGCGCATTGGGATTGGCAAATATGGAGAATCATTGTGTGGGATGCCAGTTGTGCATCACCGCCTGTCCTAACGGTGTGTTGAGGCCAAGTACAGATCTGATGAACTTCCTGAAACCATACTCATCTTACGAGAGGGGTTATTGCAGACCCGAGTGTACGGCTTGTTCAAATATATGTCCGGCCGGGGCTATAAGACCTGTAAGTGTTGAAGAGAAATCCTCCATTCAGATAGGACATGCTGTGTGGATCAAGAAGAATTGTTTGCCTGTTGCAGAGGGAGTGAGTTGTGGAAAATGTGCAAAAGTTTGTCCGGTAGGGGCAATCCAGATGGTAAAGATCTCTTGCCGGGATTGTAAAGACAAGTGCGACGGCAAGAATAGAAAATGTGAAAAGGTTCCTGTAGTAAATGCAGAGCGTTGCATAGGTTGTGGAGCGTGTGAGAATTTGTGTCCGTCACGTCCGTTCAGCGCAATTTATGTGGAGGGACACGAAGTGCATAAATTTGTATAAGGAGGGGATTATGAGTCAGAATGGCAAAAATGATATGAACAGACGCAGCTTCTTGAAGAGGTTGGGTCTTGGTGGTGCAATCTCAGCTACTGCATTATATGGTTGTGGAGGTAATGTGAAGGTGCAATATTCTCCTGAGGGGACAGAGACAGGCGAGATACCAAAGGATAAGATGACATATAGAAGTTTCCCTGCTATTGGAAACGACAGACCGTCAATTCTGGGCTATGGATGTATGCGTTGGCCTACTATGCCCAATCCCGATGGAGGAAAGGATATAATCAATCAGGAGACAGTAAACCGTCTTGTTGATTACGCCATTGAACATGGTGTGAATTTCTTTGATACAGCACCGGTATATGTTCAGGGGCAGTCAGAAAAGTCAACCGGTATTGCTTTGAGCCGCTATCCGAGAGACTCCTACTATCTCTCTACCAAATTGTCCAATATGAACAACTATACATTTAAGGCCTCCATTGATATGTACAAGCGTTCGTTGGAGAATTTGCAGACCGACTATATAGATTATTATCTTCTGCATAATTTGGGAAGGGGCGGTATTGAGATGTTTGAGAAACGCTTTATTGAGAATGGTGTGTTGGATTACATGTTGAAGGAGAGGATGGCAGGACGAATCAGAAGACTGGGATGGTCTTTTCATGGCTCAAAGGAGTTGTTTGACCATATGCTGTCGTTGCATGACAAGTATCATTGGGATTTTGTACTGCTTCAGATAAACTATCTTGACTGGAAGATACCAAAAGGAAGTTCAATTACCGCTGAGTATATGTATGGGGAGTTGGAGAAGAGGGGTATTCCAATTATGGTAATGGAGCCTCTTTTGGGAGGAAGACTTGCAAAGTTGCCTGATCATATTGTGGGACGTTTAAAACAGAAGGAGCCTGAACGGAGTGTTGCATCATGGGCGTTCCGTTTTGTTGGCAGTCATCCCGGTATTATGACAGTGTTGAGCGGTATGACATATATGGAGCATCTGCAGGACAATATACGATCATTTGCTCCACTCAAACCTCTTACAGAGGAGGAGAAAGAATTCCTGTACGAGACAGCTAACCTTATAAACGAATACCCTACAATTCCTTGTAATGATTGTAAATATTGCATGCCTTGTCCTTATGGGTTGGATATTCCGGCAATTCTGCTTCACTACAACAAATGTGTAAATGAAGGTAATGTGCCGGAAAGTTCTCAGTCGGAGAATTACCGCAAGGCCCGCAGGGCATTTCTGGTAGGGTACGACAGGGCTGTGGAAAAGGTGCGTCAGGCAGAGCGTTGCATAGAGTGTGGAGAGTGTGTGCAGCACTGTCCGCAAGATATTAAGATTCCAAAAGAATTGGGAAGAATAGCAGATTTCGTTGAGAAATTGAAGCAAGATAAACTATAGTGGTTTAAGTTGTAAATTAGTGATATAGATATGTTTTTGGAGAGTGCCAAACAATCGGGCTGGATAGAGGTGGTGTGTGGCTCTATGTTCTCCGGCAAGACGGAGGAGCTTATAAGACGTTTGAAGAGGGCTAAGTTTGCAAATCAGAGAGTGGAGATATTCAAGCCCGCAATAGATGTCAGATATTCAAATGAGGAGGTGGTTTCGCACGATTCCCACTCTATACTCTCTACACCTGTGGAGACATCAGATTCAATTATGCTATTGACTGGAGATGTGGATGTTGTGGGAATTGATGAGGTACAGTTCTTTGATGGCAATATTGTAAATGTATGTCAGCAGTTGGCAGACAGGGGCGTGAGGGTTATCTGCGCTGGACTCGATATGGATTATTTGGGTAATCCGTTTGGCCCTATGCCACAACTTATGGCTGTAGCCGAGCATGTTACCAAGGTTCATGCAATTTGTGTGAAATGTGGTAATCTTGCCAATCATTCGCACCGTCTTACGGCGAGCGACAAGTTGGTGGAGTTGGGTGAAAAAGATACCTATGAACCAATTTGCCGGCACTGTTTCAATAAAGCGGGAGTAAGGAGATAAGAGAATGTTAAATTAGGTCTGTTTTAATATGGATACTCAAAGAGAAGATATAAAATTAAAGGATATTTTTGCTTTGGCGGCAGATATGATAGAACAAAGCAATGCCTCCATCGAAAAGCGTTTGGCAAAATTGGAAGAGACCATTCGTGAACAACAATACATTATAGCTGAATTGGAGAAGCGTCTGCATTTTCAGGAGGGTATGGTTGATGAACTGGAACAGAGGAATGCCTTGCAGAATATCAACAGCCAGCTTGAAAGAGGTGAAGTTGAGCCAGATGGTTCAATTCCTGATGATATGGCTGGGCT
>JAFZFL010000136.1 GCA_017555925.1 Bacteroidales bacterium
CCCAGCATAATTCTACGGCCAAGGTGTTTTGCCACACTCTCCTCAACATAGTTGCGGGCAACCATCCTGTGCAGATAGGAAGCATCATCAAGTATGTCAACTACAGATGCTCTAAAAGTAAAATTCCTGAATCTCTTTGATGCATAAAAGTTCCACATAAGACCTGGTTCTCCGTACGCCGGAGAATAGCCGTCATACATTTCATAGTCCAGTTCTGTCTCAAATTTCAAACCGCCCTCTGTTTCATATTCAAGGAGAAAGTATGGACCAACCACCCACGTGTTCATATTTGCCCTATCATCAAAGGTATATTTGAGAATATTTCTTGTGGCTGATACTCCAAGTGTAAATGTAAAATTGCCCGCTCCATACTCAAAATTCATATCTCCTGTTATAAGTGTATTGATGGTGCGGCTCTGCCTGAAACCTGTTCTGCCGCTATAAAAATCGCTGCCATCAGCACTCTCTCCCCAAAATCTCTTCATAAAACGGGAATAATCAAAATTTTGGACATCAACCACATTACTCTCTCCAATTGCCTGATAACCATAATACTGACCGCGCTCTCCCGCTAAAGAGAGGTTAAGTATAAGATTGTGCGCCCTATCTATAGGAATATTGCTGAAGTTATATTCGAGTGAGAAGTTCCGGGTTACTTTTTGGGCATTTACAGGCACAGAGTACTGCACTCCATCTTTATCGAACCAAGTAGCATCCACTACAGCTCTTCTCTCTCTGCAAATATTGAAATTCAAATACATAAGATTGAATTTGCGCTTGCTGTTAAAGTTGTAGTAGAAGTTAATGTTATTGACAAATCCCGGTTTGAGGTAGATATTGCCAAAAGTAATGTGCGACGGGTCACTTATATCCGGCACCGACATCAGTAACGAGTTTGACAAATTTGAAGATGAGCCTATATAATTTACCATAACACTTCTGCCGTGCTTGCCCACGCTCCTGAACTTTACAAATGGAGACCAGTCCCAAATATGCTCCCCAACCCCGGTTCTGTTACCGGCTGCCGAAGTCCTGCTCAAAACCTCATTATTCACAACCTGCCCATAACCGCCAAACTG
The DNA here is from genome assembly GCA_017555925.1 of Bacteroidales bacterium. The sequence continues at coordinate 1,080 of JAFZFL010000136.1, forward strand.
CAAAAGGGTTTCTCCTTTCTCATATTGCGCCAGCAAATGGGCATTGTTCAAGAAATACCGGCTCTGTGAATATGCAGAGTGTGTTTCATCATATATGAACGCATCCCCTAACCCGGAGTAAACATTGTCTGTAAGTTCATCTATAGTATATTGGCTCGCCAGCTCCGCATTCAAATACCAGCCTCTTCCTATTGGCTCCACATACTCCAGTTTTCCCGACAGCCCCTTCTCCATATACTTTCGGTCGTACAACAAATCAGTAATTTCCACACCTGCCCCTTCAGTTGAATTTGCAAGGCTGGAGATTTCTGTATGCTCCACAATATCTGAGTTTCTGTTGTCTATAAAATAGTTGGCAGTAAAAAGAAGCACTCTGCCAGGCTTGCCGGAACTGCTGTATCTCATATAAAAATCTGTACTGTGGCTGAACTCATCTGATCTCATTGAGCCTTGTGATTGCGAAAAATTAAGTGAACTCTCCCCGTCAAGAACCTCTGTATTGAAGAGTGACTGCGATTCTATTCCTGTGTAGTAGAATTTGGGTGTTATTTCAAAATAGAAACCGCCGTCAAAAGCACTGGCCAACTCTGCAACTGCCCCTGCCCTCCTCTTGTCAAGAGTACAATAGTCGGTAGTCTCTGAATGGAGACGCGATGTACCAAAAAGAGTCTGTCGGGAAGCAACTTTATCCTCTTCTGTATGGGTTGAGTTATATGATGCGGCAACTTTAATGGTAAGGCTATTTATCCCCTCTGTATAATAATGGAAACCGGCATTATAGGCACGCAACATTCCCTCAATACCATCTTCGGTTTCATTCTCAATCTGCAAATTGTCTGCCCCACTTATAAATACCCCCAAATTGCCCTTTGCAGTATATTTTGTGTATGAAGCTGCACTGTTATAGAGAAATCTGCTGCTGCCATATCCTCCAAGAAACTTTATATTTGCCGTTGGCTTATACAAGGCATCTTCATCCAATATTATATCAATGGCTTTTGTGGGAGCCTCCATATTGTCAATGCCTGAATCCTCCTCTTCTGTTGACACATCATCATATACACATATATACTTTATTCTGCCCACAGAATAGGTGTTAATTACAATGTCTGCACTCTCAAAGAGAGATGATACGCCATTGATTTTCCAGTCTGTAACCTGCTGCCCAAATGCATATATCTGTTGGTTGTCATCAATCTCAAAGCCGGGCAAAGATGCCAGAAGGTCCTTCAATACCATACAGTCAGGCGATACGAATACAGCTGCATCAAACCTTACCGTATCTTTTGAGATTGTAATCTCTTCTGTTTTCAAATGCTCCCCAATACTCTCTGCATCGGCGGCATAAGTTAATGGCGGCACAATCATCAGTGCCAATACAAAAATTATTACAAATATAAGCCGCTTGCTACATCCCATTCTTTTCTGGTCCTTTATAAGATTATTTTCTTTTTGCCCAAGTATGGCTCAATATGGTAGCCGCCAAACTTATCAGGAATATCAGCACTAATGCCATCAACCACCTTTCATTACAAGTCTCAGACGCTTCAAATTATACTTTGCCTTACCTTCAGATGATGCTGTGTTGTAACCCGATATCATCCAATCTCCCTTACCTGATAAAACTACCACACCCATTGCCACCAAAGCAAGAAGTGCAACAATACCAATAATAAATTTTGCCTCCATAATGCACTTTTTATTTTAACTGACAGCTTCAATCAATTTCCGGCAAACACTACTTACAGAGAACATCTCTATATACTTGTCTCTACTCTCATTAACATCTTCAATTGCCAATGCCTTTTTCATAGCATTATATATATTTTCGCTATTATGGCTGCTGTGAATGATGGTTTCATCTTCTGTAAACAAATTCTCAGATGGAGAATTTGCTCCGGAAATTGATATTACAGGCCTCTTTACAATAAGATAATTTGCAATTTTGCTTGAGAGGAAAATATCATTTGGTATATCTGCATTTATATCAACAAGCACAGTTGCTTTGCTGTAAAAAGGAGACAAATTGGCAACATTACCAAAGAGTTCAATACTATGTGACTCCATCAAATCTTTATACCCGTCAAAATGATGCGGAGTATTTGCACCCACAAATACCATTTTTGCAGCCGGAATATCCTTCAACAACATTCTGAATGCATCCATAAGAGCATCTATACGTCTGAGACCATAAATTTTACCGGTATATAAAAAGAGCGGCTCACTTGCACTCAGCGGCTCCACTGCAACCTGTTGCAGCGGTTGTGTTGGCGTAAAGAGAACCATTGGCTTGCCCTTAAAATCTTCCATAATGCCAAGCTGATACTTGAGCATTTGGGGATTTGCAGACATAAACACATCGCAAGAGCTTGCATAACTGTTAAATACGCGCCCCATATTTCTCCTCATCAAAGAGCTCTTGGTCCAAGGATAAGGGGCCGGAATTGCATCAACACTATATACGGCCCATTTTGCTTTTAATTTTCCCGACAGCCATTTTCCTAAAACAAGCCCGTAACATTTCTGCTGCGAAACCAGCGACAACACACAATCAAACTTGGGATACTTCGAAGAGCCAAAAGTTCTGATATGCTTTTTTGCACCAATATAATCAACCGCACTCAACCCGAAAAAAAGCGATGACAAATTTTCAATCCTCCAATTTACACGCGGCAAATTAACGGTTGGGAGCATTGTAACCGAATCCATCTCATCAATATCGGATTTTACATTAGGAGATATCACATACACATTATGCTCCTTTGCCAGCTCCTTCAAAACAGACTCAAACACAATACCTGGAGCACTCTGCCCTATTTGATTGGTAATACACAATAGATTCATCTTATGCCAATATTATAACCAAGACCCAATTTCACAAAGTTAGAAAAAATGAGAAATCTCTGCAACTAAACAGTGGTTCACAATCAGACATGATATACATGTTTACACTTGACATAATATAAAGCAGGACATAGCTTATTTCATTTCCTTCTGTATAGAGTTGGATGGCAAACATGCTGGCAGAGGATTGAAGCAAGCTTCACGCATGGGTACAAAAAAATCCTCCACATTTCTGCGGAGGATTTTTTGCTTTAGTGTGACCCCGACAGGATTCAAACCTGTAACCTTTTGATCCGTAGTCAAATGCTCTATTCAGTTGAGCTACGGGGCCGAGAGTGCTGAGTTATTACTCAGCTTTATCTGTCTTAGCTACGAAAGTTCTCTCTTTGATACGAGCTTTCTTACCTGTTAGTTTTCTTAGGTAGAAAATTCTTGCTCTACGAACTTTACCAGCCTTGTTGAACTCAATTGACTCAATGAACGGTGAAGCGAATGGGAAAATTCTCTCAACACCAACACCATTAGACATTTTTCTGATGGTGAATGTTCTTGTTGAACCTGAACCGCTAATTTGGATAACTACACCGCGGAATTTTTGTAGTCTCTCTTTGTCACCCTCTTTGATTTTGTAAGTAACGGTGATAGTGTCACCAGCTCTAAATTGAGGGAAGTTTTTTTGTTCGCCTGCAAATGCCTGCTCTGCAATTTTAATTAAATCCATCTCTTTAAATGTTTTTAGTGGCAACATTACACCTTTTAAAAAAACCATATTTCAGGTGCTTGTAAGAGGTTGCTTTGTTATTTGGGAGTGCAAAAGTAGATATTATTTTTTATTTTCCAAAATTATTTTCATTTTTTTCTAAAAAATCATCTCTTTTACTTAAAAAGCGCATTTGTACACCTATTTTGCTAGTCCTCCCGCCTTATACATAGCTCCACCTATACAATTGTATCCGGCGCCAGTTACTGAACTCATGCAGTTTGGCATATTGGCAACGTACAATGCTCCAAGGAATGCAAAAATAAGAGCCTCCTTAAAATTTACAGTTTGCCTGTCGGGAACAAAATATTGGCATTGGGGTGCGACAGCCTGCATACGCTCAACAAGATATTTGTTAAGGGCACCGCCACCGGTAAGAAGCACCTTTCCTCCCTTAATATGTCTGGATATCTGCACTGCCACATGCTCACAGAAAGTAGCCAGCCTATCTTCCATACTCAAACCAAATGAGTCAATCAATGGAAGCACATCAGACTCAACCCACTCACGACCCAAAGATTTTGGTCCGGTCTGAGAGTAAAATGGAAGATTATTCAACCTCTCCAACAACTCCTCACAAATAGTGCCTTTACGTGCAATCTCGCCATCTTTATCATAATCAAGACCTATGGTTCTTGTATAGTGGTTAAACACATAGTTTACGGGGGATATGTCGTATGCCACACGTGTTGCAACCCTGCGGCCATGTTCATCCTCTGCAAGACTCTCCGACGAGATATTTGAAAATCCACCCATATTAAGGCAGTAGTCATAATCTGAGAAGAGGTTTCTGTCGCCAATAGGCACAAGCGGTGCACCCTGGCCATAAAGTGCCACATCTGTTGTTCTGAAATCACACACACAATCTACACCGGTCTCGGCAGCTATTCCCGCACCGGAGCCAATCTGTGATGTAAAACGTATTGAAGGCTGGTGAAAAACCGTCTGACCATGAGAAGCAATTATATGTGGCTCTGCATTGTTGCGCTCCATAAAGGCCTTGACGCGCTCGCCCAAATATATTCCATAATCGGAATGTAACAGAGCATAATCAAGAGCATTCATATTCTGGGCACTACCCAACTTCTCCTTCAACTGTTGCGGATACTCCTCATCCTCTGCCTTTATTATCTCATAATGCCACTTGCCTGCACCACCATTCCCCTCCTTCTCATATCTGAATTTCACATAACAGATATCAAGGCCATCAAGCGAAGTGCCCGACATAAGGCCAATAACTCTAAGCTCTTTTTCTATATCGATGATTTGTCCGGTAGAAGTTACAGTTTTCATACTTTCAAAAATTGGTTAGCAAAATAAAGATTGTAAAGTTACCATTTAAAATTTCTCTTTACAAGAGTTTTATTGCCTTTATTGTCTGTTACTTTTATCTCCAGTTTATGGTTAGTGCCTCTCTTTATCCTTGCCTCAGGCAGTGTAACCGTAAGGCGCGCACTCTTTGCATCAAATCTGGCCAGAACCCAATGTCCGTCTATTTCTACCCTATAATCTCCTATTCCCGACAGCCCGTCTCTTATTACAAATGACACACTGTTTCCTTTGAGAACCGCGCCATTCTTAAAATTGGGAATAACCTCAGGCGCATCAAGATCGAGCGCCACCGTATAATTTCCAAAAGTTGAAATCTTCGCCTTAACAACACCATTCTCGCATCTTCCGCCTATACCGTACAATTTTCCTCCTGCGCCACAAGAGGCAATAAGAGCCTTTGAAGCCAAACTGTCGGGACCATTATAATCCAACTGCAAAGTAGCGGATGAATGGAGCGGAATCTCACCTGTATGCACCCTCCAGACCGGTGCAAATGGTGTCACACGGTTCTCTGCCGTATCAAGCATAAAATAGATATTCCTGTAGAGTGACGCTGGTGGAATGGATATTTTAAATCCCTCTTTCTGATATACATTTGCCATATACCAGACCATATGTGTTCCCACAGGTCTTGCCTGCACCTTGTCAACATATAGAGAATCGTTGCGCTTTACTGTATAGCTCTTTACAAATCTGTTCTTTTTATAATCGAGAAGCTCAACTTTAACTTTATGCGGCAAACTGTCTTGCAAACAAATTATTCCGTCATTTCTCCGCTCAATTTTGTTCCAGAGCAGATTACCTGGCTCAACGTATGTCTTTATGGCAGATTTTCTCTCATTATGTCTGCGCGAATACTCAATAAGGCTGTTTATGTACTTTGAGTGTTCAAACGGCACCTCGCCAATGGTAAGATGATAAATAAGTTCGGAATCAAGATATACCTTATACTCATTCACAGCGAGTTTTGCATTAGTGCCCTCCATCTTGTCTATAGCATCTATAGCTACATAAAAGTATTGCGGAACATCTATTGTTGCACCAGCATCCTTCGGACGTTGCACTCGGAATGTATGCGGCGCACCATAAAGATTTGAGTAACCATAAAAATCAACCCTGTTAAGCACAGGTGCCAGATTATCATTTGCTGCAATATACCCTCTTTCCATAAGGCTCAAAGGGATATTCTTGTCACTCCTTATCTCAAAATGGAGATGCGGACCGCCCGAAGAGCCTGTATTTCCTGCATAGGCAACAAGATCACCCTTTTTTACAGGAAACTGCTCCGGAGAGAATTCAAGCTCTATTCTGAAACTCTCCTTCTCATACTGCCTTTCCACCACATACTCCTGAAGCTCCCCTGCATATTTCTGCAAATGTCCGTAAACCGACACAAATCCATCAGGATGAGTGATATACAACGCATTGCCATAACCTGTAGGAGAGACAGTAATCTTTGACACATACCCCCTTTCAGTTGCATACACAGGTGCCCCCGACACACCACCTACCCTAAAATCAATACCGCTATGAAAATGGTTTCCTCTCAACTCTCCATAGTTTCCCGACAGACTCATCTGCACATCAAGCGGATACCTGAAATCAACACCCTTCTGCTGGGCATCCATATTGTTGGAGAAGAGTATTGCAACAATTGACAAGATATAGAAAACAAAAGAATGTAAGCTCATACTTAACTGAACATTTTCTTTATCCTGTCAAAGAAGTTCTTGTCATCATTGTTCGGTTTAGGGGAGAAATTGGAAGAATCTCTGAGTTTCTCAACCAGCTTGCGCTCCTCAGAAGTTGTACTCTTAGGAATCCACACCTGAACATAGACAAGCAGATCTCCAGAACCGTAACCATTTATATCCGGAACACCTTTACCTCTCAACCTCAACATCTTGCCTGATTGTGTACCCGGCTCAATCTTAATCTTAAGTTTGCCGTCAACAGCCGGAATCTCTGCTGTTGTTCCAAGAATTGCATCAGGAACGCTGATGAAGAGTGAATAGATCAAATCATTGCCGTCCCTTTGCAGTTCCTGATCCTCAACCTCCTCTATCACAACCAGAAGATCACCATTTATTCCACCGCTCTTTGCTGCATTTCCCTTGCCTTGCACGGTGAGCTGCATTCCTTGTGCCACACCTGCCGGAATCTTGAACGATATCTCCTCAGACTCTTTTACCAGGCCTGTTCCGCTACACTTGCTGCAAGGTTTGACAATCTTCTTGCCCTCTCCGTTACAAGCTGGACAAACGCCCTGGCTCTGCATCTGTCCGAACATAGTCTGAACAACCTTTGTAACAACACCGCTACCATGACAAGTATCACATGTCTTTATATCGGCATCTGAAACTGCGCCCTTTCCATGACATTCGCTACACTGAACCATCTTATTGATTCTCACCTTCTTCTCAACGCCATGAACTATCTCTTTAAGAGTAAGTTTAACTCTTATTCTAATATCACTTCCGCGCTGTACCCTGCTGGCCCTTCCGCCTCCGCCAAAGCCTCCAAAGCCACCAAAGCCGCCTCCAAAATGGCCGCCAAAAATATCACCGAACTGGCTGAAAATATCCTCCATAGAGAATCCACCGCCAAATCCTCCACTGGCTGCGCCTCCCATTCCGGCATGTCCAAACTGGTCATAACGCTGCTTCTTGTCAGGATTGCTCAATACATCATAAGCCTCAGCTGCCTCCTTGAACTTCTCTTCAGCCTCCTTATCTCCCGGATTTTTGTCGGGATGATACTTTATAGCCATTTTCCTGTAGGCCTTCTTGATTTCATCTGCCGATGCAGACTTCTCAACACCAAGGACCTCATAATAATCTCTCTTTGCCATCTTCCAATTGCATACTACATTCCAACAACAACCTTCGCATAACGTATCACTTTACCGTTAAGCGTATAGCCCTGTTGTACAATATCAATAATTTTATTTTTCTTCTCCTTGTCCTGAACCGGGAACTGTGCGACAGCCTCATGGAACTCTGTATCAAGCTCCTTATCCTTAGCCTCTATAACAGCAAGTCCCCTACCCTTGAGGAAGTTCATCATCTTATTGTAAATAAGCTCAGTACCTTCAATAGCAGCAACAGAATCTGTTGAATTCTTCAACACCTGCAATGCTCTTTCACAATCATCAAGAATAGGAAGAAGCCCCTTGATAACATCTTCACCTGCAGTAGAGATCAACTCAATACGCTCTTTTGCCGTACGTCTTCTGAAATTGTCAAACTCTGCTGCCATTCTTACATACTTGTCAGTTGCCTCCGCAGCCTTCTGCTCTGCCGCCTCAACCTTCTGCTCCATAAGCTCCATCTCTGTCATCTCCTTCTGCTCTCCGGCCCCGCCATCCGAATTTTCCTGCTCTTGAGCCTCTTGCTCATTGTTTACTGCTTCAGTTGTCTCAACATTCTCATTAGAAGCCTGTTTATTAGCTTCTTCTTTTACCTCCATGTTTATATCTTTATTCTCCGACATAACTATATTAATTTCTATTTTCTCTTAAAAACCAAAGCCCTCCCGGGCGCGCGCAAAGCTATACGCAATTTGTTTGCCACTCTTCTCTTCCCGACAAATTGACAGCCTGCATACTTTACCCGACATAAAACTACAACACCCCAAAATGGAGGAGAGCTTTGTACACACCGTCATCATCAACCGTGTCGGTAACGTAATCGGCAGCCTCTTTTGCCTGTTCAGAAGCATTACCCATTGCCACACCAATGGCTGCATGTTTTATCATTGGAATATCATTTCCGGCATCACCAAATGCCATTGATGTCTCAAGCGGCAAACCAAAATGTTCCAGAATCTTATCTATCCCCAGCTGCTTTGTAACACCCCTCACATTCACATCCGCAAACCACGATATCCACCTGTTTGATATGCAATCTGTAAGGACATCATTCAACACAATATTAAGTTTGGCATCATCTTCCAGATATATACATAACTGATATACAGGCTCTTCAACAATCTCCTCCGGTCTCATAACAACAGGAGGTTCAACATTAACATGCTCTGCCACACTCTTTACAATTGGAGCCAACTCATTAACATACATGCCATCTTTTCTCATATATGATACAGGAAAATGCTCCTCTTTAAGATACTCCTCCAAAGCCTTAAGCTGCTCAACAGGAATAGGATGACTGAAAATCTCCTTTCTGCTGCCATCTACACAACAGCCTCCATTATAGGTAATGTAACCGTCAAACTCAATATCATCAAGCACACCCAACATAGCCAACATTCTTCCGGTAGCAACAAACACCTTCACACCTTTGGCCCTCAACTCGCGTATTGCCCTCTTTGTAGACTCCGGCACTTGATGCGTCTTAAAGCTTACCAACGTACCGTCAATATCAAAAAAAACCGACTCTATCCTTTTATTGCACATACTCGTAAAACCAACGTATCAATTTTAAAAACAGGGCGCAAAGATAACAAAACTATCAATTCATAAAAAAAGCCCGGATCAAACCGGGCCTTTTCATCTGTCATTAAATCCAAATTGAAACTTAAATATTAGCACTCAAGTTTGTCGTTTGAACCCAATACGTTAATGATTTTGTGTTTGTACATCTTCTCCATGCTGTCACGAGCAGGACCCAAATATTTGCGAGGGTCAAACTCCGCAGGTTTCTCAACAAATACCTTACGAACTGCAGCGGTCATTGCCAAACGTGAGTCTGAATCGATATTGATTTTGCAAACAGCAGATTTAGCAGACTCTCTCAACCACTCCTCAGGAATACCAATGGCAGCTTTTAAAGCTCCACCATATTTGTTGATAGTCTCAACCTCCTCTTGTGGAACTGAAGATGAACCGTGAAGTACAATAGGGAAACCAGGAAGTTTCTCCTCAACAGCCTTCAATACATCAAATGCCAATGGAGGTGGAACCATACGGCCTGTTTGAGGATCAATTGTACATTGCTCAGGAGTAAATTTATAAGCACCGTGAGATGTTCCAATTGAAATAGCCAAAGAATCACAACCAGTACGGGTTGCAAAATCAATTACCTCCTCAGGATTAGTATATGTGTGGTGGTCTGAAGAAACCTCATCCTCAACACCAGCCAAAACGCCAAGCTCACCCTCAACAGTTACATCAAACTGATGAGCATACTCTACAAATTTTTTAGTTAGAGCAATATTCTCTTCGTATGGAAGGTGAGAACCGTCAATCATAACTGAAGAGAAACCAGAGTCAATACAGCTCTTGCAAGTCTCAAAAGTATCACCGTGATCCAAATGAAGAACAATCTCAGGTTTTGCACAACCCAACTCTTTAGCATACTCAACTGCACCTTGTGCCATATAACGGAGCAAAGTTGCGTTAGCATACTGACGTGCACCCTTGGATACTTGAAGAATAACTGGTGATTTTGTCTCAACTGCAGCCTTTACAATAGCTTGCAACTGCTCCATGTTATTAAAGTTGAATGCAGGAATAGCATATCCGCCCTCTACTGCTTTAGCAAACATCTCTCTGGTGTTTACCAAACCTAACTCTTTGTACGATACCATGATATATTTTTTTTTATTAAAAACGATCAAATTACACAGGCCGCAAAAGTAATAAATTATAGTAACTAAAGCAAAAATGTAGATAGGAGAAAAACTATTGTTCTTTTATTGGTCTTGCCGGACGGGCAATATTTCTACTTCCGGAGAACATTGGATAATACACATTCTCCGAATCTGAAATGGCAATAGCTGTTGAATAACCTCCATTTCTATGACTTTCCGAATCTCCCGGATATGCATCTGCCATCCAAAGGTAAACATAATTTATATTATAGTTGTCTCCAGCTTTCCAATTGGCACTGATGGAAGTATTTGTAC
>JAFZFL010000137.1 GCA_017555925.1 Bacteroidales bacterium
CCGCCATCGGCAAATACTTCGATACTGCAGGTATCCATGATAATGGTAACATCTAATCCGTTGTGTGTCAGGGAAATGGGAGCGGTATACTCGCCTATACGCATTTCGTTATTTTCAAAATCGAAATCAATATTTCTGCCAAAGATACAAACAGTCATTTTGCCGCTTTCTATGCCTGGAGTCATTAGCGGAATTGTAATGGTTTTTATGCCTACTGTATCTACATTTGCCATTGCAGAGTTGCTTACAATGAACAATATCAAGCTCTTTGGTACTACAGTACAGGAGAATATATATAATGGAATGTGGAACTACGGTGCTGCCCTGTCGCTAATAATGTTGTTGCTTATTGGTGTAATGAGCCTATTTACAAGTGATGAGGATAATGCCCAAAATGAGAGTGGAGGAGTGATATGATGAACAAGTTCTTTGCAAAGGGATATTTATGGCTGCTGTTGGCACTGTTATATTCTCCAATCCTCATAATCATGATTTTCTCCTTTACAGAGGCAAAGGTATTAGGTAACTGGACAGGTTTTTCTTTGAAGCTTTACAGTTCTCTCTTTTCAGGAGGAATGCATCACTCTTTAATAAGTGCCATTATAAATACATTTGTAATTGCATTGATTGCAGCATCCGTATCTACAGTATTGGGTTCAATTGCAGCAATCGGTATTTTTAATATGCGTAATCCTTACTCAAAGAGCATTATTAATTTTACAAACAATATTCCAATAATGAACCCCGACATCATTACCGGCGTTTCATTGTTCCTGCTCTTTGTAAGTTTTGGTATATCACAAGGATTTACAACTGTTGTACTTGCACATATTGCATTCTGTACCCCTTACGTTGTATTGAGTGTGATGCCACGTCTGCGAAAGATGAATCCGAATATTTATGAGGCAGCACTTGATTTGGGCGCAACACCTTTCCAGGCACTGAGAAAGGTTATATTCCCGGAGATATTGCCAGGAATGATAAGTGGTTTCATTTTAGCCTTTACACTATCTATAGATGATTTTGCTGTAACTATCTTTACAATTGGAAATCAAGGTCTTGAAACACTGTCGACATATATATATGCAGATGCGCGCAAGGGTGGTCTTACTCCAGAGTTAAGGCCATTGTCAACAATTATATTTGTTACCGTACTGGTGTTGCTTATTATTATAAACAAACGGGCTGAAAAGCAGAAAAGAGAGAAATAATGAGATTCAACAGATATTTCATATTGGTTTTTGTTCTCCTTCTATTTGGCGGCTGCCAGTCATCACAAGAGGCAAGAAACAAGGTTCTTAAGGTATATAATTGGGCCGATTATATTGATGAGGATGTTTTGGCGGAGTTTCCAGAGTGGTATAAGGAGCAGACTGGAGAGGATATTGAGATAATTTATCAGACATTTGATATAAATGAGATAATGCTCACCAAGATTGAGCGCGGTCATGAAGATTTTGATGTTGTATGTCCTTCGGATTATATAATTGAACGTATGATTCGCAAGGATATGCTTATACCCATTTCGAGAGACTTTGGTGATACACCGGATTATATTCCTAATGTTTCTCCATATATGGTAAAACTTATGGAGAGCATTGAGGCTGATGGCCGTAAAGGTAGAGATTACTCAGTTGCCTATATGTGGGGTACTGCTGGTATCATGTACAATAAGAGACTTGTCACAACTCAGGAGGCCATGACATGGAAGACCCTTTGGGATCCCAAAAACAGAAATAAAATCCTTATGAAGGACGCTTACAGGGATTGTTATGGTACTGCAATCATATACGCCAATGCAGATGCAATAATTAATGGAGAACTCTCTGCCAATGATTTGATGAATGACCATTCTACATCTGCAATAGCCTCAGTAGAAAAGTGTCTGAAGGAGCTCAAACCCAATATTGCCGGATGGGAGGCCGATTTTGGTAAGGAGATGATGACAAAAGGTACTGTAAGCCTCAATTTTACATGGAGTGGCGATGCTGTATGGGCAATTGAAGAGGCCAAAGCTGTTGGAGTTGACCTTGATTATGTAGTACCTATTGAGGGTAGTAATGTGTGGTTTGACGGTTGGGTAATTCCAAAGTATGCAAGAAATATAAAAGCAGCAAGCTATTTTATAAATTATCTGTGCCGTCCGGATATTGCTTTGAGAAATATGGATGCAATAGGCTATGTAAGTTCAATTGCCACAGATGAGATTTTGGAAGCAAAGATCGATTCTACTGTTGCCGAGCATTCAGATTTGAGTTATTTCTTTGGCCCTCAGGCAGATTCAATTCATATTGATAATATTCAGTATCCCGACAGAAAGGTTATAGAGCGTTGCGCTTTTATACATGACTTCACAAACAAGAAGGATCTTGAGAAGGTGTTGGAAATGTGGAGCAGAGTAAAAGGTGATAATCTTAATACTGGCATTGTACTGCTTATTTTTGCCGTATTCGGGGCACTCTTTGTATGGATGATTATTGCCAAGGTTCGCAAGTTCCGTTATGAGATGAAACATAAGAAGCGCAGACATAAAAAATCTGGCACAAAATAGTTGAGTTATGGACAGACGTAATATGATTAAAAAATCGGGGACTGCTCTTGCAGGACTCTCTTTATTCGGTACAGGACTTTTTGCAGCAGATGGCTCAGATATGGCATCTGCACAGGAGAAGAGTTTGTCGGGAAGCAAAAAGGTACTTGTAATTGGGGCACATCCAGATGATCCCGAGAGTGTTTTTGGAGGTACAATGATGGTCTTTAAAGCAGCCGGTTATGATGTAGTTTCAGTATATATGACCAAAGGCGAGGCTGGAATTCCCGGAAAAACGCATGACGAGGCGGCCGCTATAAGAAAACAGGAGGCAATTGAGGCTTGCAAGGTTATGGGGGTACGACCTGTTTTCATGACTC
>JAFZFL010000138.1 GCA_017555925.1 Bacteroidales bacterium
AGACCAATTTTAGCAGTCAAGTTCAACCACTCTGTGAACTCAAAGCCCAAGTTAACGGCACCAGTGATACGCTCGTTTTTGTCAGTCAATTTGTTTTTGTTGATAATCCAGTAAGGGTTCTCAATCTGATCCTGTGGAGCAAGGTTAGGGAACAATTGGATTTTCTCACCCTCGTTGGTAATCCAGTTAGACATATTGTTGTCTCTTTGCCAACCGTAAAGAGCTGTCATAGTACCGTTACCACCACCTGAGTAAAGACCTGCTGTAGTAAGGGTCTTGTCTGTGTTAGCAACTGAGTAAGATACGTTAGCACCTACAGTAAGTTTGCCATATTTCTGCTCACCGTTGAAACGGAAAGTAGTTTTGTCATAACCTGTACCAGGGATAATACCTTGTTGGTCGTAGCGAGAAGCAGATAGGTAGAAGTTACCGTTTTTGTGACCGCCAGATACGCTGAAGCTGTTATCCCAAGTTGAGCTGCCTTGGAAGAAATCTGCAACGTTGTCATAAACAGGACCAGAAATCTTCTCACCCCAAGAGCTTGTTACACCCTCAGTTAGCAATGTACCAGCCTCGTTGTAGTTACCTGCGCCATAAACACCTTGAAGTTCTGGAACAGCTGAAGCATATGCGTATGAATATTTAGAAGAAACGTTAACTTTTACAGCACCCTCTGAACCTCTTTTAGTTGTGATCAATACAACACCGTCGGCAGCGCGTGAACCGTAAAGAGCAGCTGCAGCAGCACCTTTCAATACTGACATGCTCTCAACGTCCTCAGGGTTGATATCCATTACGCGGTTTGAGAAAGTGGTAGCAGATTTACCCATACCGTCTGTACCTGAGTTACCACCGTTTACAGTAGAGTTATCGTAAACGATACCGTCAACTACGAACAAAGGTTGGTTAGAGCTGCTCTCAGAAGCTGAGTTACCACCACGGATAACGATTTGTGAACCTGCACCTGCAGCACCTGAACCTTGTGTTACGTTTACACCGGCAATTTTACCTGCCAATGAGTTAACAACGTTTGTCTGTTTGTTTTTCAACAACTCTGTTGATTTCATTTCAGTCACTGAGTAACCAAGAGCTTTTCTCTCTTTTTTAACACCCAATGCAGTTACAACAACGTCGTCCAAAAGAACAGCGTCCTCTTCCATAACTACATCTACAACTGAACGGTTGTTAATAGCAACAACTTGCTCGGTCATACCCATAAGTTGGAATACCAAGCTGCCGTTTGCTGGAGCCTCTAGAACGTATTTACCGTCAAAATCGGTTGATGTTCCTGTAGTAGTTCCTTGAACCATTACATAAACACCGATAAGCGGCTCACCGGTCTTGTCTGTAACCGTACCGCTTACTTTTACATTCTGCGCCCAAATTGCTCCTACAGATAGGATCATAGAAGCAACTGTCATCAATACAAATCGTAAAGATCGACTTGAAATTTTTTGAATGAACATAAACTAAATTTTAGGTTAATAATAATTGTTAATAATAGATGTCGGTTTTAATAGTTCCTTAAAAATAACATAGTATTTTTTCATTCCAAAAGTGCACGTCAAAACCAATGGATTGACTCCACTTTAAGGGACAAATATAGAAAACTATTTTCAAATTGTACTTTTTTTTCAACAAAAAATTAACATATCGGACTTAACTGCACATGTATCAATATATTGCAAATAAAAGCGGCAGAGGCTTTCACCTCTGCCGCAACTGATTTTTATGACAATATTCTTTTTACCATCCCGGATTTTGAGGGAAATTGATACCCTTAAGCTGATATAGGGTAAGTTCCCCCGTAGGTATAGGATCGAGATAGTTTTTAGGTATCTCAACGCTCCTCAGAACGCCTTTGCCGTAAGGCAGAATATAGCCGTCATCGCTTATTTGCGGCCCGTCAATACTCTTTTCAACCGGTATTTTTGCCCCCATGAAGATAGCGGGTTTTATACTTGGATCAAGATACTCCAATTTGCCCCACCTTCTTATATCCCACTGGCGGAATCCATCCATCATAAGTTCACTTCTGCGCTCACGCCTTATCTCCCATATAAGTGGAGGGATATCGCTGTCGCGAGCCGGATCATCTGGTATTGATCCAAGCTGCATTGTTGCAATGCCGGCCCTTATACGTAATAGGTTTATGGTGTTGTCGAGGTCACTTTGTGTAAGTTCCCCCAACTCTGCAGCGGCCTCTGCATAATTCAGATAGACCTCTGCAAGCCAAAAAATTGGGGCATCTGTAGGGTTGTTGGGAGCCAATATTTCAGATGAAGCAAGTTCATTGTTATCAAATTTGGTAATCTTGTAGCCTGTACTCGAGGTAAATCCTTTGTCGTTTGGAGTTCCAATGTATGCAAGTTCGTCAGCTACAGATTCTACAAGGCGGAGATCCCTGTTTGCCAAGGTGTTTGCTATATTGTCGTCTCCCATATAGAGTAGAGAGAGTGAGATTGGCAAGCCGTCGGAACACAAATAGGAGTCAATGGCATCTTTGGTAAGGCCTGCCATCATGGTGCTGCTGTTTGTATATCCTACAACAGAGTGTGTCATTATTCCCGACAGATATGACTTGTACAGCAATACCTCTTCATTTTTTGATAGATCCAATGAACCGTACAGATCATGGTATACTGGTGTCAACTTGTATGGAAGTGCGGCATTTGCCACGAGATTGCCGGAGGCATCTTTAGCTATTCTCAATAATCTCTCTGCCCTTGCAGCATCGCCTGACACATATTTGGCGTAGGTGCCTTCATATAGGGCTACCCTGCCAAGATAGGCCCAGACTACCTCCTTTGAGAGGGTGTTTGCATCGCCCAATGCTTTGTTCCTCTCTGCGCTCCTTACATATTGGGCTGCATATTGCAAATCTGCAATAAGGCTGTCTGCAACAGTGGCCCGTGGTGTACGTCCTGTGTATATAAGGTCTGTTTCGCTCTGGTCGAGATATTTGTTTATGTATGGAACATCTCCAAAGTGTCTTATAAGATTTGCATATTCGTATGCCCTGAAGAATCTGGCAACTCCAAGGTAGTGGTTTATTGCCTCCTGCGCCATTGGCACATTGGGTACTCTTATCAGCATAAGGTTTGCTTTTCTTATATATGTATAGTCCCAGTTGGCATCTGATGCGGGTGCTGCAGTTGGAAATGTGTTCATGCCTGTTGCGGCCTGGTCATCATTGAAGGTGGTAAAGTAGAAATCACCGTTTGTTCCTGTCCCATATCCTTTGAAGAGGTTGTAGAACTCCCAGCTGTACGATTTTACGTTGTTTTCGCTTGTCCAGAAATTGGTGTCGTCAAATATTACTTGAGAGCCTCTGTTGAGAAACTCTTTTGAACAGGAGGTTATTGCTATGGACCACACCATTAATATATATAGTACTCTCTTTTTCATTTTGCATTATTGTTAAAGTTGCTCATTGTTTTTCAGGATTCTTACATACTCAACTGCACTCCAAATGAGAGTGTTTTGAAGAATGGTGCTGTGCGGCCGTAAAAATTTGATGTTGATGAGCCTGCTGTTATCTCAGGATCGATTGGAATTTTTCTCTGGGCCACTTCAAAGAGGTTCTCCCCACTGAAGTAGATACGTACTTTTTCAAGGTGTGCCCTCGATGTTATCTCTTTTGGAATTGTGTAGCCTATTGTGAGGTTCTTGAGTCTGAGATAGGCAAGGTCCAAGAGATATTTGGTTTGAGGATAGAAATTGTTGCCCGAGTTGGCGGCGGCATCTGCCATCTTGTTCATGTTGCTTATTGCCGATGTGGCGTTGCCTACGTATGGTCTTGGATATTTTGCATCTGTATTGCTCTCTGTCCAGAAATCCATCTGGTGCTCATACATAACGTCTGCTCCTCTGTAGTATGGTATTGCCTCGTTGCCTGTTGCCCACAAGTTGCGTTTTCCAATTCCCTGGAAGTAAATGTCGAGGTCAAAGCCTTTATAGTTGCCTCCTATCCTGAAGCTGTACTGGTAACGGGGTGTTGTGTTTCCTATTTTTATGAGGTCGCCATGATCATCCAATGTAGAACTGCCTGCGTCAATGACGTTATCTCCATTCTGATCCTTGAATTTTATATCTCCGGGACCATATACAAAATTGCCGGTCTGAAGCCTTACCTGGCTTGGAGAGTCTGCTACATCTTGGGCTGAGGTAAAGTACCTGTCGGTTTCAAAGCCCCATATCTCGCCAATTGTCTTGCCTTTGTAGTTTTGTGTGAGCAAGTAGGCGCTGTTGCTGTTCCACTCCGTAATTATGCTTTTGTAGTCACTTACGTTAATGTTTGCATATATATTGAGGCCATTGGAGAATGTGTGCGCTCCATCTATGGTAACTTCCCAGCCTCTTGTACGCAATCTGCCGTCATTTACCATTGCGGCCGTTGTTCCAAAAGCCTCCGGAAGTGTTTCGCCCACACTTAGCATATTGCGGTTTTCACGCTGGAACCATTCAAATGTAATTCCGTACTGGTTTTTGAAGAAGCGCATGTCTGCTCCAATGTTCAGAGTTGCTATATCTTCCCAAAAGAGGTTGTTTGAGACATTTGCCGGCAATCCTGTGTACAAGACCCTTGAGCTTCCCACTATCCAGCCTGCTGTTGCAGTTGTCATTTTAGGGATAAACCTGTCGGGACCCACATTCTGGTTACCTATGAGACCATACGAGCCTCTGATTTTCATATCTGAGACCACATTTTTAAGAGGTGTGAAGAATGGCTCTTCTGAGATTCTGTATCCAACTGAGAATGAAGGGAAAAAGGCCCATCTGCTGTGAGATGGGAAGTTGGACGAACCGTCGTATCTGCCACTTATTTCCAACAAGTACCTGTTCAGGTAGCTGTAGTTGACACGTGCAAAGAGGCCCACTACTGCCCAGTCTGAGGCATCTCCGTTTACTGTTGGAGTTCCAAATGCAAGGGGCAGCTGTCCGTTATTCTTGTCCATGAGGCCAAGTTTTTTTGAATATTGCTCCTGATATGTGCCTTGTTCTACATTTAGGCCGACAGTTGCTTTAACCAAATGGTCATTAAAGCCTTGCTCATATGTGGCAAAGGTGTTTGAGGTTATTTGGGTACGCTTTGAAGATGAGAAGTGTGTTTCATCTGCCGATGAGCTTGGAAGTTTGGTGTTGTATGACAAGCCTCCGCCCCAGAAATCCCATAGTGCAACATATCCGCCGGTTTCATGAGTGTTGCCATGCGTTGTGGTATATGCAAATTCGCTTCTGAGCTGGACAAATTCTCCAATTTTTATTGTGCCGCCAACCTGGGCGTTCATATAGGTCTCACGTTGTGTAGAGTAGCTGGCATTATGAAGGAAGCCCGGGATATGTCTGAAGTAGGCATTTGTTCCATTTTCATCTGTATATTGGCCGTATGGGAAGTATGTGCCCCAGCGCCACATGTAGTAGTAGGGATCCTGATAGGCATAGGGATAGCTGAAGTCATATTGCCTTATGCTTATGCGGCTGTCTATATCAAACCACTTGTTTACATTGGCATTCACACTTAATGAGAGGTTGTATTTGTTTAGCTTGTCTGGTTTTATCTTGAGGATGCCCTCCTGATACTGGTATGCGCCACTCAATGCAAAACTTATCTTTTCGCCACCGCCTGTTACCTGAATATTGTGGTTTTGCTGGGGAGTCCAATCCTGATACATTATATCTACAGGATCCCACAAACGATAGAAATAGGTAACCCCATCAAGTATCTCAAAATCTTCACCCATAATCATCTGGTCTCCCTTTCTGTTGTGGGAGTAGTTTGCTTTCCACCTCTCTATACCTGCCATAAGGGGTTGTGCCTTCATACCAAACATATCAAATGACTGTTTGGCTCTGGTCATAGCTTTGTCCATGGCATCTATCTCGGCAACAGCGTCTTTAGGGAACTCCGGCAATACGGTGGGTGTACCCCATGAGAAGTTGTTGGAGTAGGAGATTGTAAATTTGCTGCCCATTTTTCCGCTCTTGGTCTTTATTATTATTACTCCAAATGCGGCACGCGCTCCATAAATAGCTGTAGATGAAGCATCCTTTAAAACAGAAACAGATTCTATATCATCTGCATTTACGACCGAGATATCGTTTACAACCACATTGTCTACAAGAATGAGGGGTGAACCTCCATTCTCGGCATTAAGAGAGCCTGTACCTCTTATGTTAAGCACCGGAGCCTTGTTGATGGCTCCATTTGAGAAGGTGATTGTAAGGCCGGGAACTGCGCCTTGCAATCCTTTTGCCGGATCTGTAAATGGTTTGTTCTCAAGAGTTCTCTCCACATTTACCGTAGAGACAGCTCCTGTAAGGTTCTCTTTCTTCTGAGTGCCGTATCCTACTACAACAAGTTCATTCAGCAGCAGATTGTCGTCCTGCATTACTACGTTGATTACTGCCCTGTTGTTAATTGCAACACTCTGCGTTACCATTCCAATAGAAGTGAACTCCAAAGTGGCATTTGCCGGAGCCATAATCTGGTAATTGCCATCAAAGTCTGTTGTTACCACCTGCTGTGTCCCTTTAACTAATACGTTTACAGCTATAAGCGGTTCTCCCTGAGTATCTGTAACACGTCCTTTTACTGTAATTTCTGAACTCTGGGCTTTAAGGTCTGCTGTTACAAACAGCAAGGAAAAGGCAATGAGGACAAATGGCACTATTCGCGCAAGTGTCCCTGATTTATTTGACACATACATAAAACTACATTTTTATTGTTTCTGTATGTAACAAATATCAGTAAGCATAGTTTACATCCCTTATTTTTATATCTTATATAGAAATACAATAAGGAACCTATTATGATATACGGATACATAAGAGTAAGCAGCGACAAACAGACCGTTGAGAACCAGCGCTTTGAAATTAAAAATTTTTGCAAAAGAAATTCGTTGGAGATAGACGGTTGGATAGAGGAGACAATAAGCGGCACTAAAAATTATAACAAACGTGAGTTGGGCAGATTGCTTAAAAAGGTAAAAAAGGGAGACCTTATCATATGCGCCGAACTCTCACGATTGGGCAGAAATCTCTTTATGATAATGGAAATCCTTAATATTTGTATGGCCAAAGAGTGCAGGGTATGGACAATAAAAGATAATTACAAACTGGGTGATGATCTACAGAGTAAAGTTCTTGCTTTTGCTTTTGGGCTCTCTGCAGAGATTGAAAGAACGCTTATAAGCCAACGTACTAAAGAGGCGCTTGCCAGAAAGAAATCTGAAGGCATCATATTGGGAAGACCTGTCGGGAGTAAAAATAAGCAACTCAAACTGCAACCCAAAAAAGAGTATATATTTGGGGAACTTGCAAAAGGTGTGTCAAAATCCCAACTTGCCAAGAAATTGAGGGTTAACAGAGGAACTCTTTATAATTTCTTGAAAGAGAACAACAATATTGCCCAGACCAATAAGGGCTGTGAGGCTAAACTATAACGGTTTCAATTGGTATATAAAAAAGCCTGCTCTTGACACTTTGGCTCAAAGCGCTGCACTGCAACAGCCTTTTGCTGTCCTTTTCTGTTGTAAATATTACTGCTGTGGGATTTTTTGAGGCCCAACTGTTTATTTGTCTTACATCGAGTCTTGAGAAGTTCTTGTGGTCGGCAAATTTCAATGAATCAAGAATTTTATATTTCCTTACAAGGTTATTGCGGAACTCCGCATCATTTGCTATTCCGGTAAAATATATAGCCTTGCCCGAATAGATATAGCGCGAATCTCCTATACTATTGAAAACAGGCTGTGGGGCACAATAGTTTATAATAGAAAAGAGTAGTTTCTGGTCATCTCTCAAATG
The DNA here is from genome assembly GCA_017555925.1 of Bacteroidales bacterium. The sequence continues at coordinate 7,810 of JAFZFL010000138.1, forward strand.
CAGATTTCTTCTCCACTTGGCCTCCTCTGCCTTTACAGCCAATGCAGTTCTCTCTTCATCAATAATGCCGTCGGTCTCAACTGCAACCGGAGATTTGGTTACAATTACTGTATTTGCTCTCTTTATCTGCTCCGGCAGATCACGCAACCTGCCTATAGGCAGAAGGTCGTCTCCAAAAATTGGCCTTGACCAGTTTATGAGCACTATTGAGTGGCTTGGCTTCACTTTTCTGTGCTGGTATGCATCATCCAGTATTATAAGTTCCGGTTTTGTTGAGTCCTGCTGCTCCCCTTTTACACCTTCAGGCAGTGCCAGCAGCTTCTCTATACCCTCAACACGATTGCTGCAAACTGCCACCGTCACATTGGGGAATTTCTGTTTTATCTGCAACGGTTCATCGCCAACCTCCCTGAATGTATCATTTACAGATGCTATTCTGAATCCTTTTGTCTTTCTTCTGTATCCCCTCGAAAGTACCGCTATATTGTACTTTCCGGCCAGCATACGTATAAGCATCTCGGTATGAGGTGTTTTACCTGTTCCGCCAACGGTAATGTTGCCCACGCATACAACTGGCACATCAAATTCCCTTCCCTTTATGATATTTTTGTCATACAGGAAGTGTCTTGTCTTTAATGCCAGCCAATACGGAAAAAGAATTGTTTTGCTCAGGATTCCCAACATATATTCTGCTTATATTTTTGTAAATATCTACTTCTTATCTTCATAAATAGATGTAACATTCTGGTTCATTGGCACATCCCTAAAAGTTTCCCTTATATGCTCAAGGAGTTCGAGTATCTTCTCAGGCTCATTTGTAGTTACGAGTTTAAGCCTTGTCTCTTTAAAGTTTGGAATGCACTTGAAGTAGTTTGAGAGGTGTCTTCTCATCTCAAGCACTCCTACCCTGTCGCCCTTTACTGATATTGATTTGCAAAAATGTTTCTTTGCCAGGTCTACCTTTTCATCAAGTGTAAGCGGAACCATTGGCTCATTATGTTTCAGGTAGTGCTTTATCTCTTTAAATATCCACGGACGGCCGTATGTTGCCCTGCCTATCATTATTCCGTCAACCCCATATCTCTCAAATGCCGCCTTTGCTCCGGGACCGTCTGTAATGTCTCCATTACCTACTATAGGTATGTGCATCCTCGGGTTCTCCTTTATCTTTCCTATAAGACTCCAGTCTGCCTCTCCCTTGTACATCTGGCAACGGGTTCTTCCATGAACAGTAAGTGCTGCAATTCCAACATCCTGCAACCTCTCAGCCAGCTCCACAATAATTTTCGAATTTTCGTCCCAGCCAAGACGGGTCTTTACTGTAACAGGCAACTTTACCGCGTCTACAACAGATTTGGTTATTTCCACCATTCTGTCGGGGAAGCGCATCATGCCACTTCCTGCGCCCCTGCCTGCTATTTTGTTTACCGGACAGCCAAAGTTTATATCTATGACATCAGGGCCTGCCCCACCTGCAATTTCTGCGGCCCGCTCTGCCATTACTGCAGCCTCTACCATTGCCTCAGGAATATGGCCATATATCTGTATACCAATAGGTTTCTCATAATCAAACGTAACCAGTTTTGCTAAAGATTTTTTTGCATCCCTTATAAGCCCGTCCGACGAGACAAACTCTGTATACATCATATCTGCTCCAAACTCCTTACAAATATATCTGAAAGAGGCATCTGTCACATCCTCCATAGGTGCCAGAAAAAGCGGCTGCTCACCCAGATCAATATTACCTATCTTCATTCTTTTTCAATTTGAAACTGCAAGGTATCTAAAAATTCAGATGTTTGAAAATTTATCTTCTTCCCGACAGATTTCTTTTTTCAAAATTTGTCAGGTTGCCTATATTTGCAACCGTGGCAACTTTTTTTTGTAAAGTTGCGGTTTGGAGATTAAAAGTTTACTGTTATGGAGAGTAAAATCAAAAGAATTGCTGTGCTTACTTCGGGTGGCGATTCACCCGGAATGAATGCTGCCATAAGGGCAGTTGTGAGGAGTTCTATATATAAAGGTATAGAGGTTATTGGTGTGAGAAGAGGTTATAGCGGTCTTATAAACAAGTGGTTTATGGGTATGCAGTCTCACTCGGTTTCCAAGACCATTTCAATGGGTGGTACAATTTTAAAGTCGAGCCGCTGTCCGGAGTTTAAGGAGAAAAGTGTGAGGGAACAGGCTGTTGCCAATATGAGGGAGGCCGGTATAGATGCTCTTGTTGTTATAGGTGGCGACGGTTCTTTCAGAGGGGCCAACCTGCTGCATGAGGAGTTCGGTTTTCCGATTGTGGGCATTCCGGGTACAATTGACAACGACATTTATGGTACAGATTTTACAATAGGCTTTGATACTGCAATAAATACGGCAGTTGATGCCATCGATAAGATAAGGGATACTGCCGATTCCCACAATCTGGTCTTTTTTGTTGAAGTTATGGGACGCGATGCCGGTTTTATAGGGTTGTATACCGCCATTGCCACAGGTGCAGAGGCTACACTTATTCCTGAAGTGCATACCAATGTTGATGAGTTGTGCTCTTACCTCGATCAGGAGAGAAGGAAAAACAAGACATCCGGCATTGTTATAGTGGCCGAGGGGCATGCAGAGGGTAATGCCCATGAAATTGCAGCAATGGTAAAGGAGAAGTTGCCTGATTATGAGACCAGGGTTACAACTTTGGGGCATATACAGAGAGGCGGCTCGCCAACCTGTAACGACAGGGTTCTGGCCAGCATACTGGGAAATCAGGCTGTAGAGGCTCTTGTTGCAGGCAAAAGCGGTGTAATGGTAGGACAAATAAATGGAGAAACATCATATACTCCATTTGCTGAGGCATGCAGCAAACACAATAAAATCAATAATTTGTGGTACGAAATTGCTCATATTTTGGCACTTTAAAAATTTTAACTATCTTTGCACCCCCTTATAAAGGGGAAAATCGCAACTAAAATAAGTTATTAACCTAAAAATCAACACAGTGGATTATCAAAGTTACAAGACAGTATCTGCCAATGCACAAACTGTAAACAAAGAGTGGGTTGTTATTGACGCTACTGATCTAGTATTAGGACGCCTTGCTTCAAGAGTAGCACTTATTCTTAGAGGCAAGAACAAAGTCAACTACACACCACACGTAGATTGCGGTGATAATGTAATTATCCTTAACGCATCAAAAGTACGTTTGACTGGTAAAAAGTTGACAGACAAGGTGTATGTTAGACATACAGGGTATCCCGGCGGGCAACGTTTCGCTACTCCAAAAGAGTTGCTAGTACGTAAGCCTTTGGCCGTAGTTGAGGAGGCTGTAAGAGGAATGCTTCCTAAAAACAAACTAGGTGCACAATTGTTCCGCAATTTGTATGTATACGAGGGTTCGGAGCATCCGCACGAAGCACAAAAACCAAGAACAATTAAACTAAACGAAATTTAAACAGAGCATGGAAGTAATCAACGCCCTTGGAAGACGTAAATCAGCAGTTGCTCGCGTTTATGTGAACACAGGTAAAGGTAACATTACAATCAATGGTAGAGAGTTGGAGACATATTTTGCAGAGCCATCTCTTCAGTTCATTGTAAAACAACCTCTTGAAGTTACAGGTACTACTGCAAACTTTGACATCAAAGCAAACCTTAACGGTGGTGGTACTAAAGGTCAGGCAGAGGCATTGCGTTTGGCAATCTCTCGCGCACTTTGCGAAATTGACAAAGAGGCTTACCGTTCAACACTAAAATCAGCCGGTTTCTTGACTCGTGACGCTCGCGAGGTTGAGAGAAAGAAACCTGGTCAACCTGGTGCTCGTAGACGCTTCCAATTCAGTAAACGTTAATATTTTTTACTGTAGAGCTGAGAACATAGCACAGTTTGGATACCAAATTAAAAGACTCTTTATAAGACTACTTTTAATTGTCCGGCTGCGGAAAATCTTCGGGACTGGCGAGGCCATTACCCGGGATTGACAAAAAGAGATTTTTTAAAGTTTTAAAAAAAAGAAAAATGCCAAGAACAAATTTCCAAGAATTACTTGATGCAGGTTCACATTTTGGCCACTTGAAAAGAAAGTGGAATCCAAAAATGGCTCCATACATTTTCATGGAGAAAAATGGTATTCATATCATTGACTTGCACAAGACAGTTGTCAAAATAGATGACGCTGCAAATATGATGAAACAACTTGCAAGAGCAGGTAGAAAGATCCTATTTGTTGCTACAAAAAAACAGGCAAAAGAGATTGTTGCCGAGAAGGCTAAAAATGTTAACATGCCATATGTTACAGAGAGATGGCCAGGTGGAATGCTTACTAACTTCCCTACTATCCGTAAGGCAGTTAAGAAGATGAACACTATTGATAAAATGATTGCAGACGGTACATTTGAGGCTCTTGCAAAACGTGAGAAACTACAAATTACCCGTCAAAGAGCAAAACTTGAGAAGAACTTGGGTTCAATTGCAGACCTTAACCGTTTGCCTTCTGCATTGTTCGTTGTTGACGTACAAAAGGAGATGAACGCAGTTAAAGAGGCTAACCGCCTTAACATCCCGGTAATCGCTATGGTTGATACTTGTTGCGATCCTACCCCTATTGATTATGTTATTCCTGCAAATGACGATGCAGCTAAATCAATCTCAGTTATCATGGATGCTCTTTGCCAAGCTATCACAGAGGGTTTGGAGGAGAGAAAACTAGAGAAGGAGAAAGAGAAAGAGGAGAAAAATGAGAGAGATGCAGCAGAGAATAAAGAGGGCGATGCACCGGTAGGTAAAAAACTACGTTCACGCAAATCTGCACCTGCAGCAGAAGAGAAAGAGAATATTAACTAATAATAAAAAGGTATAAGGTTATGGAAATTAAAGCAGCAGACGTTGCAAAACTACGTCAGATGACCGGCGCCGGTATGATGGATTGCAAAAACGCTTTGAAAGAGGCTGAAGGCGATTTCGAAAGAGCAAAAGAGATCATCCGCGAGAAAGGTAAATTGGTTGCAGCAAAACGTTCAGACCGCGAGACAACAGAGGGTAAAGTAATTGCTCTTGTAAATGCAGACAATACTAAGGCTATCATTACTTGCCTTGGTTGCGAGACTGACTTCGTTGCTAAGAATGCTGAGTTCCAGGAGTTGGCAAACAATATTGCCAATGCTGCCCTTGAGAACCTACCTGAGGATATGGCTGGATTGATGGCTTGTACATTCAATGGCCAGACTATAGAGGATGCTATTACTCAACAGACAGGTAAGAGCGGTGAGAAACACGCTGTTCCATTCTACGCTAAGATTGAGGCTCCTTTCATCTCTTCATATATGCACGTAATCAACGGCAAACTTGCAGCTATCGTTGGCTTCAACAAAGAGGTTCCAGCAGAGGTTGGTAAAGGTTTGGCAATGCAAGTTGCATCTATGAACCCTGTTGCAATTGACGCAGAGTCAGTTCCACAAGAGGTTATCAACAACGAGCTTACAGTTGCAGTTGAGAAAACCAAAGAGGAGCTTGTACTTAAAGCAGTAGAGGCTGCACTTAAGAAAGCTGGCATCAACCCTTCACATGTTGACAGCGAAGACCACATTGAGTCTAACATGGCTAAAGGTTGGATCACTGAGGAGCAAGCAGCTCAAGCACGTGAGATCAAAGCTACTGTTGCTGCAGAGAAAACTGCAGGTCTTGCACAAGAAGAGGCTAAAATCCAAAACATTGCTAAAGGTAGACTTGGTAAATTCTTCAAAGAGAATACCCTA
>JAFZFL010000139.1 GCA_017555925.1 Bacteroidales bacterium
GACTGACCACTCCCGCTGCCGCATATTGGGGAATCATAAATCCGGAGTTTAATCCGGGCTTGGCAACAAGGAATGAAGGGAGCGAGCGTTTTCCACTTATCAACTGATAAGTTCTTCTTTCTGAAATACTTCCAATTTCTGAAATGGCAATGGCAAGAAAATCGAGATTAATAGCCAAAGGTTCTCCATGGAAATTGCCTGCAGAAACAACCATATCCTCATCAGGCAACACTGTAGGGTTATCTGTTGCACTGTTCAATTCTGTTACAAAAATCTCTTCAATGTATCTTAAAGCATCTTTTACCGCACCATGTACTTGAGGCACACATCTGAATGAATAAGGATCCTGCACATGTTGTTTTGGCTGTTCAATTATTTGGCTTCCCTCAAGATAATTCAAAATATTCTTGGCAGTCTCCATCTGTCCAGAATGAGGCCTTACAGCATGCACGCCAGGAGTAAAAGGCTCTTTTCTGCCATCAAAAGCATCTATAGAGAGGGCAGCAATTTTATCTGCTATTCCCGACAATTTTTTAGCCTTTCTGATATTCCATATTGCAAATGAGAGCATGAATTGTGTGCCATTAAGAAGTGCCAAACCCTCTTTTGAAGCCAATGTTAATGGTTGCCAACCGAATTTGTCATTTATTTCTGATGCAGGATACTTCTTGCCCTGATAATTCACCTCACCGAGTCCGAGTAACGGCAGACACATGTTGGCAAGAGGAGCAAGATCGCCCGATGCTCCTAATGAACCTTGCTGATATACAACAGGATAAACCTCATTATTGAAAAAATCTACAAGACGCTCTACTGTTTGAAGCCTTACACCTGAATATCCATACGACAGCGATTTTATTTTAAAAGCAAGCATAAGTCTTACTATCTCCTGCGGCACCTCCTCGCCTAAAGAACATGCATGTGACATTACCAGGTTCTTTTGCAAAGCGCTCAGATCATCTGCTCCTATTGAGACATTGCATAAAGATCCGAATCCTGTTGTAATGCCATAGATAGGTTCTCTTTGATTCTTCATTCTATTATCCAGATAATCACGGCACTTGACAATTCTTGCTGCGGCTTCCGGGCCTAATACAATTTTTGTATTTTCATCAAACAATACTTCAACATCATTTAATGAATGAAAACTCTTATCTATATTAAATTCCATATTTGTACTTTTAGATTATAGCGATACTTTATTAGACATTCAACAAATATACAAAATAATGATAACAATTTTATTATTTATCTGATATTTTTATAAAAGATTACATTAATTTTATAATTTTGTGCGAATAATTTTTGAACAAAAAAACCATTCAGATATGTTACAAAACTTAAAAAATTACATTCTTGTACTTCTTTCTACCAGTATGCTTTTGGCAGGCTGTTCCGGTGGTAATGATGAACCGTCGGGAAGCGAAATAAATCCTAATGACAACTCCCTTAAAAGTCTTTCATTCCTTAAAGAAAGCAATGCCGGGTTACCACAGAACTATACATGCGCACAGGATAACCAGACTTTATATGTCACTCTTCCCGACGGAATAGATTTGACCAAATTGGTTCCCACTTTTGTTATTGCAGAAGGTGCCACACTATCAGTGAACAATGCGCAGGTTGAAAACGGCAAAACGTCTGTAGACTTCAGCAACACAACAAAACTGGTTATAAAATCGCAGAGCGGACTCACAAGAACATATATGGTACTTGCAAAGAATGGCGATCCAAAGATTGACCAAATGGTGTACTCTTACATGATAAAACATGATGTACCAGGAGTTTCCCTTGCAATAAGCAAAGATGAATCTCTTGTATATAAAGCAGCTTACGGCTTTGCAGATGTTTCTAAGGAAGAGCGAGTTACAAGCGACTATATGTTCAGATTGGCAAGTATGTCAAAACAGCACACTTCAATTGCCATAATGAAGCTCTTTGAGGAGGGCAAGCTTTCATTAAATGATTGTGTTTTTGGCAAAGATGGTATTTTGGGTGAAATGCTTGGAGACAATATAAAAGATTCCAGAGCAAGACATATTACCGTACAGCAACTCCTTGAGCATACCAGCGGATACTCTGTTGACAATATTTTTGGCGGATTGAGCAGATACTCTGGAATGACATTGAAAGATCGTATGGTTTACCTTCTTGAGAATGAGTCGCTTGCTTATACCCCAGGCACAACACACAAATATAATAATTTTGGTTTCAGCGCTTTAGGATTAGTTGTAGAGGCTGTTTCAGGTAAAGATTTTGAGACATACCTTAAAGAGGACATCTATTCACACTCCAAAGAGTCAATAACCAATATTCGTGGTGGTAAAAATGATGCAGGAAACCGCTTTGCAAATGAGGTTGTATATTATGCCCAAGGATCTAAAGATGCATATGGAAATAATGTTGAAGTAGGTATAGCTGCAGGTGGTATTATTGCAAGTGCTCCAGATCTTATGAAATTGATGAATATGGTTGATTATGGTACAAATGTACCTGATTTGCTTAAAGAGGAGACATTGGATATAATGTATAAGGCATCTGAAGCCAATAACAGATATGCATTGGGTTGGAGAGTAAATTATCCATATATAACAAGCTGGGCATCATACCACGGTGGAACATTAGCCGGCGTATGTCCAATTTGGGCGCGTGGACACAATAATGTAAACGGCGTCATTCTATGCAACTCACGCAGCTATGATATGGATATTGATGATGATTTGTGGTATATGCTTGAAGATATACGAACAATGTTCTAAGAGATATTCCAAATATATTATAATATAAAAGACGTTAGAAACCGGGTCACATCAAGTTGATCCGGTTTTTTATTGCCATTCTCTACTTGCGCTCATCAGAATGCTGGCAACAATTATCTGTCTAAAATAGCTCTTGTTTAAACACCTCTCTTTTATCTACCTCATAAAGGTTTGATTAGGTTTGCAAGAGCAAATTGATGCTTTGAAAGCATCTGTTGCAAGTTTGCAAAGTGCAATTGATAACGGTGAAAAAGGTGAGAAAGGTGACCAAGGCGAGAAAGGTGAGAATAAAGATGCTGCTGCAATGCAGGCAGAGGGTGTTATCAATATTACTAAATAATTTGATAATTAATCCAATAATTGAAAGGCTTCCGAAAGAGAGCCTTTCTTTTTATTCCATAAGGGATATCTTATTGTTCCATATAATTAGATTTTCTAACTTTGTATTCAGGAAAAATTATAAAATCAATCTATATGAAGAGAAACTTTTTATCTGTTGCGTTTGCGCTGTGCGCACTATTTGTTTTAAATGCAGCAACATCATGTTCAAGCGCTAGCCAGTCATCTGCACAATCTATCCAACGTGTAACACCTCAATCAGTGGGTATGGATCCTGAAAGATTGGCTAAAGTTGATGACATTATCAATGCATCTATTGAAAACAAGGAGATTCCTGGAGCTGTTCTTGCTGTTGTTAAGGATGGCAAACTTGCCTATATTAAGGCATACGGAAATAAAAGTGTATATCCGGAGGTTGTTCCTATGACAGAAGATGTTGTTTTTGACCTTGCATCGTGCAGTAAAGTAGTTGGCACAGCAATGTCCATGGCTCATCTTATGGAGAGAGGCGGCTTTAGATTGAATGACAGAGTTGATATGTATATTCCTGGATTCCAGCCATACATAGACCCTGTAACAAAAGAGAGTGTAAACATTAGAATCATTGACCTTCTTACACACTCTTCAGGACTTCCGCCATACGTTTCACCGGAGATTGTAATCAAAAAATGTGGAGTTGCAGATCCTGATTCATTGATGAACTATATATGCTCAATGCCAAGGGATTTCAAACCAACCACACAATTCCAATACAGTTGCTTGAACTTCATCACATTGCAAAATATTCTACAAAATATTACAGGCAAAAAGATAAGCGAGTATGCCCAGGAGAATATCTTTGACTATTTGGGCATGAAACACACAACATATAGCCCTAAGGCTACGAATAACGAGGAGGTAATGAAGTTAGTTGCCCCTACAGAGAAACAGCCGGACGGTTCAGTATTATTGGGAGAGGTGCATGACCCGCTTGCAAGAGTGATGAACTACGGAAACTCAGGCAATGCCGGCGTATTCTCAAATGCAGAAGATTTGGCTATTCTTGCCGCAGCACTTATGAATGATGGTGAGTTCAACGGCAAACATATCCTTGGCAAACATACTGTAGAGACAATGACACGCGTACCCGATGACCTTAAACATATTGGATGCTCACTCGGATGGCATAATCATACTCCATACGCTTCAAACAATGGAAACATATTCCATCCTACACGCACATTCGGCCATACAGGATATACCGGAACATCTTTTATTGTTGACCCTGTTGCCAAAACAGCTGTAATTCTTTTGGCCCATAGAGTTCACCCTGAGGATAAAGGTGGAGTTGTAAGATTGAGATCCCTTGTTGCCAATGTAGTTGCAGGTTCAATTATTGAATAAGATATTGGGCAGATGAACAGATTGGTGCTTCTTGCCATTACATTAATATCTTTACTGTCGGGATGCGAACAGGAGATTATTCCTGTAAGGAATATAACGTTTGATATTAGCGGACTGTCATTAAATATTGACAGTTCCGCTATTATCACACCTGTTTTTGAACCTGAAGGCGCTTATGACAGGGTTGAATGGAGCAGCAGGAGTCCACATATTGCAAGCGTGGATGAATATGGAAAGGTTACTGCCCATCAGCTGGGACGCACCACAATTACAGCAACTGTCAATAACAATATAGCCACATGCGATGTTGATGTGATACCACATATCTATTCATCGGGAACCAAAGTGGTGCTTGATGGAACAAATGTTTTATATACAGTCAATGAGCACACTAAAGTGAGGGCAGACCAGGAACTTAACGTATATACCGCCAGCGGAGTCTCAACCGGAACAATGCAGGTATCGTATAAGGTATACAAAATCGGCAAGGTTTTATACACTCTGCACAACTCTACTCCCAATTCCGATCTGACAGCCTTTGAACTCATTGACCGGAATTTATACACAGTTATTGACGTTCATGACATTCAGAGCTCATCATATTCGTCATCAAGAGTGTACAAGAATGGAAAACTTTACCACTTGTTCAGTGTGCCCTATAGCGATATAAGCATAAAGTCTGTTTTTGCAGATAAGGGCGATGTATATTGCGGTGGCTACATTTATGATGGCAGACATACGGCAACCATATGGAAAAACAAAGAGGTGCTGTACACTCTGCATAACTCGCCCTACTCATCATGGGTAAAATCTATTGCTACAGATGGAAACGATATCTATTCTCTGGTTTGTACCAATGATTTGAATCGGAACAACCTCTATTATGTATATAAGAACGACACCCCTATTTTCTTCACCGACAAATACACCCAATGCACAAATCTCATTGTAAAAGAGGGACACTATTATCTTGTTCTTGGTACTCCAGCACAAATCACAATATTTGTTGACGGTGTTGCCGGAAAGATCCTTGACAGGAGCAAACTCGATAAAACAGCCTCACTTTTTCTATATGAATCTGTCCTGTGCGGTGACGACCTCTATACACTGGCCCTTTGCGGATTGCAGCCTGCAATATGGAGAAACCAGGAGATCATGTACACATTCGGTAAAGAGTATATGTACCTTGAATCTCTCTATGCAGTTCCTTAATTGTTTGCCAATGCTATAGCGGCAATCGCCTCAACAATTACAGGACAACGGAGCGCAATACAGGCATCATGACGCCCTTTAATTGAGAAACACTCCATTTGCTCTGTTATAAAGTTGAAAGATGTCTGCTCCTTGCTTATACTTGCAGTAGGTTTGATTGCAACTCTGAAAACAATTGGATTGCCATTTGAAATACCGCCATTTATACCACCGGCACCATTTGTAAGTGTCTTGCCCTCTTTATTTATGTAGCAATCATTGTGTTGTGAACCCAACATTGCAGCAGCAGCAAAGCCGTGGCCGAACTCTACACCTCTGACACCAGGAATTGAAAAGGCAAGATGTGCTATCTGAGACTCCAAAGAGTCAAAGAACGGCTCTCCCAATCCTACAGGCACGCCATTGCATACACACTCAACCACACCTCCAACAGAGTCACCCTCTTTCATAGCGTTTTCAATAATTGAATCCCATTGGGGATTACCTGTAAAAGAGCCTTCCACACGCTCCTGAGATGCTCCTACCCCTCCTATTTGAGTTATCGAGGCTTCTATTGACACAGGTGATATTATCTTTTTTGCCACCACACCTGCAGCTACAAGACACAGTGTAATTCTGCCCGAAAAATGGCCTCCACCTCTGATATCATTAAAGAAATTATGCTTTACCGATCCTGTAAAGTCTGCATGTCCCGGACGTGGCAACTCCCTGAATGTTGAGTAATCGCCACTTCTGGTATTATTATTCTTGAAAACAACTGTTAATGGTGCGCCTGTTGTACAACCGTCGCAAACACCACTCACAATTTGTGGCATATCATCCTCTTTACGGGGTGTAGTTCCCTTAGCGCCACTCTTTCTACGCGCCAGATCAGCTAAAAAATCCTCCTCAGAGAGGGGAAGTCCGGCAGGCACACCATCCAATACAACTCCTATAAGCTCACCATGA
>JAFZFL010000140.1 GCA_017555925.1 Bacteroidales bacterium
GTGAGACCGGTTTTGATATTACTGCAGCTTCTGAGGTTATGGCCATTCTTTGTCTTTCTAATGATATTGAAGATTTGAAGAGACGTTTGGGAAATATCTTCATAGGTTACACCTTTGATAAGAAACCAATCTATGCCCGTGATCTTAAGGCACACGGAGCTATGGCAGCTCTTCTTAAAGATGCAATAAAACCAAACCTTGTGCAGACTCTTGAGGGTACTCCTGCATTTATTCACGGAGGTCCGTTTGCAAATATTGCGCAGGGTACAAATACAGTTATTGCAACCAAAACGGCTCTTGCCCTTTCTGATTATACAATTACTGAGGCTGGTTTCGGTTTTGATTTGGGAGCAGAGAAGTTCCTTGACATAAAGTGCCGTTTCTCCGGGCTGAATCCGCAGGCTGTAGTTCTTGTAGCAACAGTAAGAGCCATAAAGTATCACGGAGGAATGTCGTTGAAAGAGCTTAAGGAGGAGACAACCGCTTGTGCAGATGGTGTTTGCAGTATAGATGAGATAACCCGCAGACTGGAGGCTGTAAAAAAAGGTATAGAAAATCTGCAGAAGCATATAGAGAATATCAAGCAGTTCAATCTTGTTCCGGTTGTTGCAATCAACCGTTTTGTTACAGATGCTCCAGAGGAGTTGGAATACATTAAGGAGTATTGCAATCAGATGGGTGCGCAAGCCTCTATTGTTGAGGTATGGAGCAAAGGTGGTGAAGGTGCAGTAGAGTTGGCAAATATGGTAGTGGAACAGATAAGCAAAGTTCCTGCAGACCACAAGTTCCAACCTCTATATGAACTTGACAAGCCTGTTACAGAGAAGATTGAGACTATTGCCCGTAAGATATATGGCGCACAGGCTGTAGATTATACACCAAAAGCAAAAGCAGATTTGAAGAAGATTGCAGATTTGGGTCTCGACGGTCTGGCTATATGTATGGCAAAAACCCAGAAATCCCTTTCGGACAATCCTAATCTTTTGGGCCGTCCTAAAGATTTTGTGGTAACTGTAAGGGAGATTGAGATTGCATCCGGAGCTGGATTCCTTATTCCAATTACCGGAGAGATAATGCGTATGCCGGGATTGCCTGAAGAGCCTGCATCTGAAAGGATAGACATTACTGAAGAGGGTGAGATTCTGGGTCTTTTCTAATTTTAAAGCAGATGCATCATAAAGATCCCAAAGAGTTTATCATACGCAAGCTTGACAAGAGGTGTTATGAACGGCAGGATGGTGCTCATCCTGCCAGTTCTGCCCTCTTTTGTTTCTTTTATTTGAAAGAGGGATCTGTATTGGTTGATATTGGCCAGAATACATTTTTCATACAGGCCGATGATCTTGTCTTTATTCCTGCCGGACAGATGTTTAAAGTGAGATATTATGAGAACAGCCGGGGATTTATGGGCGGATTTCATCCGGAGATTGTGGCAGGAACCACTCTCGAAACAAATTCATTGGGCAGATTCCCCTTTTTGCGTCTGTGGGGCAATCCAAAAATTATTCTTGACGCTGTAAGCAGTGAGCACATAAACAACCTCTTCCAAAGAATATATGAAGAGACTCAAAACCAGCTGCCCAATAAAGAGATTATACGGGCATATCTGAATGCTGTTCTCATTGAAGCCGATGCCATATATAAAAAAGGACAACAGAAATCGGGTCATAATGGAGTTGGGGTCTGCGGGGGCAGTGGCGATATGTTGAGCAACAGGTTTCTTGATATGATTTTTCATGCTCCTGAGGCTCAAAAAAAGTTGCCGGTAACGGAGTATGCCAAAAGATTGAATATTACACCCAATCACTTGAATAAAGTGGTTAGGGGAGTAACAGGAAAGAGCCCGTCGGAGTGGATTGAAGAGGCAATAATGGTAAAGGCAAAACTGCTTTTGAAAAATAGTACCAAACCACTGAGTGAGATAGCTATGGAGTTGGGCATAGATGACCAGTCATACTTTTCGCGCCGTTTCAAGCTTCATGAAGGGGTAACCCCCACAGCATACCGCTCTCTCTCCTCATCCCGACAGATAAATGATTGATTTGTCCTAATCAGGGAGTCGTATATCCTAAAGAAATTGAATCTATACTCTTATTTTTGCACTCAATTTATAGTTGGGAAATTGGAATGGATTCACAGGGTAAATCTCGTATTATAGAAATTGTAGGAGGAGTGCTTCTCTCTTTGGCTCTCCTGTTGCCATCCAGTGGTTATTCGGCATTTCATATGCCTCCTGACACTCTGTCGATTGAGAATGGAACAAATGCCGAATCCCTTTCAGAGGTGGCTGTTGTGGCGCAGCTCAAGCAGAGGAGCGATTTGAGATTGGAGCCGTTGAGTGGAACAACAATAAAAATGGAGGGAATAGAGAGACGGCAGATTGCAAGGTTGGGCGATTTTGCATCATATGCCCCAAATCTCTATATTCCGGATTATGGCTCAAAGATCACTTCATCTATATATATACGAGGACTTGGCAGCAGAATGGACAATCCTGCCATAGGCTTGTATATAGATAGAGTCCCATATTTGAACAAGAATGGATTTGATACAGAATTGTGGGATATTATGAGGATGGAGGTGTTGCGTGGGCCGCAAAGTACATTATATGGAAGAAATACCATTGGAGGCATTATAAATATATATACATTGTCGCCAATGCTCTATGAGGGGGCAAGATTCTCGGCATCATTCGGCAGTGGCAACAGCTATAGTTTTAAGGCCTCAACATATAACCGTCTGAGTGACAAGGTGGGATTTTCACTCGGCGGACAATTCTACTCATCTGACGGTTTTGTTGATAATGAGTATAATGGAAGTGATTGTGATTGGCAAATGGGCGGGACAGGCAAGTTAAGGGTTGTATACAAGCCGAACAGCCGTCTTACTATAGACAATAACCTTACGGCAGGACAGGTGAATCAGGGGGGCTATGCCTATTCATTATATGATCCGGAAACAGCTCTGCTCAAGCCTGTAAATTACAACGACAAGAGCGGTTATAAGCGCACCTCCCTCACTTATGGTTTATCTTTTGATTATGAAACTCCTGATTATTTCTTTTCGAGTGTTACTTCCTGGCAATATCTTGACGATTGTATGACTCTCGATCAGGATTTTACACCAAAGAGCATGTTTACCCTACAGCAGTCGCAGCATGAGCACACTTTAACTCAGGATTTTGTATTCAAGAGCCGGCAGAAAAGAGATAAAGAGCTGTCGGGAAGAGGATGGGAATGGCTTAACGGGGCAACACTATTTTATAAGAATATGCGAATGGCAGCTCCGGTGAGGTTTAAAGAGGATGGCATTAATGAACTTATCCTGCAAAATATGAATAACGGTATTCATTCAATCTTTCCCGATGCAGATATTCTTTTTGAGGAGGATGAGTTTGATATTTGCAGCAATTTTAAGGCTCCTGTTTTTGGTGCAGCCATATATCATCAGTCACATTTCAATATTGGCAGGTTTACCTTTACCGCCGGTTTGAGGATTGATTATGAGCATACTGAACTTGATTATCATTCGTATAGCACGCTTCATTACAGGTTTACTCTTACCATGCCTGAGTTCAAGGAGTTCAAGTCTGATCTGAAGGGGGTTGAAAAGCGCAATTTTATTGAGCCTCTTCCAAAGTTTGCAGTAAAATATTCACTTGAGGAGAGAGGAAATCTTTATGCAACGGTTTCACGCGGATTCAAGGCCGGTGGTTACAATACGCAAATGTTTTCAGATATTTTGCAGAATCAGATGAAAAAGGGCCTCATGAGTGATTTGGGTGTCTATTTTGATGAGGATGCAATGGCTGCAGGCTATTCTGTAGGTGAGATAATTGCATATAAGCCGGAGTATAGCTGGAATTATGAGGTGGGTGGCCATTTGAACTGGCTGGGCGGACGTTTGACAGCAGATGCGGCGCTCTTTTATATAGGTTGTACCAACCAGCAGCTGACAGTTTTTCCAAGTGGAAAGACAACTGGACGTATGATGACAAATGCAGGACGCACCAGAAGCATGGGAGCGGAGGTTGCTTTGCGTGCAGAGATTATTGATGGAGTGGATCTCTCTGTGTCATACGGTTATACCGATGCCCGTTTTACAAAATATGATAATGGACTTAAGGATTATAAAGGCAAGTTTGTGCCTTATGTGCCACAGAATACTGTCTCGGCCAATTTGCAATATACCCTCTATTCGTTGGGCAATCTTTTGGATAAGTTAACATTGAGGGCAGCTTATAATGGTATTGGAAAGATATACTGGAATGAAGAGAACAGTTTGAGCCAGGGGTATTACTCTTTGTTTGAAGCCTCAGTATTTGCCCATAAAGGTAAGTTCTCACTTGAGTTATGGGGCAAGAACCTTACAGACACCAACTATAATGCATTTTACTTTGTTTCTGTTGGTAATGCATTTTTTTCAAAAGGCAAACCGGCTCAATATGGTGTGACACTCAGTATGGAGCTGTAGCCGGTGCTGTAAATTTTATTGGAAAAGATTAAATGAAGTATAACTAAAAATATATAAAAATGAAATCAGGAGTTTTATTTAGGTTGATGATGTGCGTGGCAGCACTATTCTGTTTTACATCTTGCTTTAATGATGATGACAACAAGGAGCTTGTTATTGATCCTCTTGGATACAACTATTCAGGCACTATTACTATCCTTGATCCGAATGATGGATCCAAATATATTGAGGATGAGGTGAAGGTGCAGGTGCAATTTGATGAAAAGGAGGAAAAAGCTACCTTGATTGTGTATAATGTGAAATTTGCAGAGGCTATGCCTGTGAGATTGGATATGACAGTTGACGGGTTGTCGTACCAGAATGGTTCGGGTTACATTATCCTTGGCGGAAGCAATATCATTCCTTATGCTATGGGAGGCCCATTCCCTTTATACACCATTAAAGACTTTATAGGACAGCTTATGCCACAGGAGTTTGTTTTCTCAATGACTTGCGGTGAGTATCCGGTCTCATACATAGGCAAAGCATTCTGACAGGAAAAGAAATATCACCGGTCCAAAATGAAATGAACCCCGAAAGTTAGTGATGTGACCCCCAAAAGTTGGACGGTTTAACATTATTAAGAGGCGCTCTTAGATTGGAATAAAGCTCGGTATTGTACCGGGCTTTTTCCATTTAGCCTCAGTTTGATTCGATCATTATTGTAGTAGCGTATATACTTAAC
>JAFZFL010000141.1 GCA_017555925.1 Bacteroidales bacterium
CTCATTCCACCATTTTATAAATCCGCTCAGATTGCTGCCCTCTTTCACAGAATAATCAAGGACAAGATCAAGAAGGGCCTGTATAAATGCCATATCGCGTTTCTCCTCACAGGTAAGGCAGCATCTTATTACCTCCTCACACATCTGATATAGCGGCAAATCCTTTATTCTGCTCCACTGGTCCGATTCCATACCCATTCCACCTGTATCTCCCTCTTCCAATGCCTGATATGTCAATAATGAAATATTGTCTGAATCATCAAGCCATTTGAGCATATTTATAATCTTCATTACCACTTGAGATGATGATATGCTCAAGGCATCAGCCGAAATTACTCTGTAAGCAGGATTAGCCTCCATAAGGGAACGTGCAACAAATGAAGCATTTGAATTATTCCTTACAAGTATGCCTATATCGCTCTGTTTATAACCGTTATCCAAAAGCCTCCTGACATTATCTATAACATGGGCCATTACAATGGAATCATAGTCCAACAGGCTCTCCTCACCATTTTCATTGCAGTTCTCTTTAATCTGCTCCTTATTTATAAAGTTTATATTTATAAATCCGCCATTCAGGCTTTTAGGAGAGGCCTCTTGTGCAAAATTGCTGTATATCTCCCTTATAAGTTTTGCCCGTTCAAGACTCGATTCAGCCGCTCCCTCTCCAAGAGGCTCATATATACGGGAAGCCTCCAGTGCTGCCGCTTCAAAAAATCTGTTGTTGAAGTTTATAATATTGGTGGCACTGCGCCAATTCTCTTTCAGATGAATACTATTTACCTTATTGTGGAACTCACCCTCTATTCCGCTATGAAGTATGCTCCAGTCCGAATTTCTGAAACGGTATATACACTGTTTTATATCTCCTACAACCAGATTTCTCTCACCACCCGCAATACTGTTTGACAACAACGGCACAAAGTTCTTCCACTGCATACGTGAAGTATCCTGAAACTCATCAAGCATAAAGTTATCTATCCATGTCCCCACCTTTTCATATATGAATGGTGTATCACTGCCGTCAATTATTCGGGACAACATATCTGTAGTTTCAGAGAGAAGGACAACATTATTCTCCCTGCAATATTCAAGGATATTGGAATAGACCGACCCCAATATTCCAAGGCTGTCGAGATTTCCCTTTACAATAAGGGCTGTATTATATATTTTTGAACGCTCCTCATATAAATCTATAAGCGCTCCTATACACTCATTAAGACCGCCACTGTATGCACTTTCAAATTTATAGGCCTCCTTCTTTCTCTTTGCAGGGTACCACCCCTCAACATTGTTGAATGCTTTGTATAGGGTCGGTTTCAAAGGGTCCCCTATCCTGTTGCCATCAGACAAATGGCTGAAGATATTGAATGGAGTGTTTTTACCTCCAGAAAAATCGGTATAGTGGAGTCCGCAGCTCTCCATTATTGAAAGGGCACGCTTTGCTATAACAACACAATCTTTCTCAAAATCAGATATTATTTTTGCAATACGCTGTTTGAGCTTGAGAATTTCTGACATTTGGTTCTGAGCCATATCTCCACTCTTCAGCTTGAACTTTTCAGAAAAGAGATTCATTGAAAGAGTTACAATATCGTTGCTTATACCCCACGGCTTATCCTCCTCTATTTTCTCCAGAGAGTACTCTATAAGCCAATCAAGAAGCTGTCTGTTCTCCTCCATCTCCAATTTGGAGAACATGCTGTCTACAGCCTGCTCTGCAACCATTTTTTCATCCAATTCAACATTATACGTAACAAGACGGCCCAACTCCCTGGCAAACGCCCTCATTACCTTCTGGAAGAATTTGTCTATTGTGCTTACCGAAAATGCAGGATAATCCTGCAATATCTTGACAAGAACTCTTCTGGCCCTCTCCTTATAAACGCAGGTATCATCTGCAGCCATCTTGTAAAGTTCGCTCAAAATACGCATTTTCATCTCATCGGTAGCCTTGTTTGTAAAGGTAACCGCAAGCACATGCCTGTAAGCCTCATCATCTTTCAGAATAAGCTTTATATACTCCTGTGTAAGGGTATGCGTCTTTCCGGCACCGGCAGAAGCTTTATATAATGTTATTGGTTTCTCCATAATTATCTGCCACAAATCTGTTTGAACATACACCAGCTGCAAGCCTTGCACCCCTCCATTGCCTGTACAAAAGGGGTATTTTCATCAAATATCTCCTCCACACACTCCATTAGAGCATCTTTATAACTTTCAAGATTGGATTTGTATATAGGTTCGCAAACTATTGAACTCTTCTTTAATGTTGTAACAGGATAAACAACCACATCAAAACCCGAAGTCTCATCAGAAAGTTTCAAATCAGCTTTTTTGCCACTCTTCAACTTCAACACTCCATTTCCGGAGCTGTTCAATGCCAATACCAAAGCATACAGATATAACTGCACAAAAGCCTTATACTGTTTGTCACTGTTACGCTCAAACAGCTCTGCCATTGTGGTTTCGCTATGAGGGAACTCCACCTTTCCTGTCTTGTAATCTATCACCCTCAATGATGTTGATGTAGAATCTATTCTGTCAATTACAGCCTTAAACCTCACACTTTTACCATTGGAAAGCGGCAAATTGCAGAAAAATGTCTCTTCTCCTGCAATGTAATTGAATGGAGCATATTTCTTATCCTCATTCAGGGTTATAAGAACATATTTCTTTATTACCTCCTTAACAATGACATTTCTTCCGGCCACTTCTGCTATTCTGTTATCCCTGAATTTTTCAAGTATAACTTTTTCAATATGCTGTTTGTCCTTTATTATTGAATCAAGAATCTCTTCACTCACCATCTCCCCCACATACGGAGAATACAGCTGCTCCATTGTATCATGGAAAATTGTTCCAAATGTACCGGCCTCAACACTCTCCTCTATCTGTTCCTCCTCTCTAATGCCCATTACATACTGCAAATAGAAGAGCAACGGGCAGGTTATATAAGTATTTATTGCACTTGCTGAGAGTCTCTTCGCTCCGCCATTATGAATATATGCCTCATACAGACGCTGCAGTACCTTCTCATTCTTCTTCACTTCAATCACGCCCCTCTTGCCATCAAGAACCGGAGTTGAAACCAAAAGTGATTTTTTAAGATTGTAACTATACTGATACTCAAGCTGTTTTATAAAACGGCTCACCTCACCGCTCTTCAACCCCTCTGTTCTTGTATCATATATGAGCCATACCCTCTTTGCCCTGTAGATACTTCTGTAGAAATGGTATGCGGCAATAGCATCCTGCAGTTCATAAGTAGGCAGCCCGAAACCCACCCTCAAATTATATGGAATAAGTGAATTTGACTGGAGAGATGACGGAAATGTTCCCTC
>JAFZFL010000142.1 GCA_017555925.1 Bacteroidales bacterium
ATCTCTGGCATAGCCTCATATCGTGCAGATAGTCGTCCCTGTGTCTGCCCTCCAGATACGCCAATGCCGGAGATACAGATGGACGCCTCATTTTAAACGTACAATGCAATTGCCTGATAGCTTCCTTCAACACAGTGCTTTTTCCTGCGGCCTTGTATTCTGCAATCATCTGTTGCTGCACTTCCAGAAGTTCATCCCATCCGCTCATACATTTTACAGCCAGTTTCTGATAGTATTCAGCAACCTGTTTCCCCAGATTCCTGCTTCCTGTATGCACCACCAGATAGTGCAACCCACTGGGGTCTTTGTCAATTTCTATAAAATGGTTGCCTCCTCCCAATGACCCAATAGACCTGTTAAGCCTTTTCGGATCTTTCAGTTCCCTGTAGCACCTCATCTGCTTTATAAGTTCCTTTGCCTCCTTGTACTCCTCCAGGAATTTGTCGGGAAGAGGTTTGTAATTCCCATCCCTCACATTTCTTCCCGACGGAATATTCTCATTTATAAAATTGTGCAACTTATGGAAATTTATCTCCCCCCGGCACTCAAACGGCTGTACGAGGATTCCACACCCAATATCAACCCCTACAATATTGGGTATTACCTTGTCTCCCAAATCGCCGGTGAATCCTATCACACATCCTGCACCAGCGTGCACATCCGGCATAATTCTCACTTTACAGTCTTTAAACACATCTATTTCCATAAGTTGCTGAATCTGATTCAAAGCAACTTCCTCTACTTTATCAGTAAAGATCTTTACATCATGTTGGTCTAATGTTATCATACGAATGCTGTTTTCCAGTATATACTGAGGCTCTTTAAATTCAACGAAAAATCTGTATGGAAAATATTTTTTGGCGGTATAATTATTGTCCAGGCCCAACGCATTGTTCATGTTCCACATATCTATGGCAAGGAAGTAGTTGGTGGGATACCTGGGATTGGGGTTCTTTGATATCATAAACTTATTGTAGGCATAAATCTCTTCATTGTTGCTGAATCTGCCGGTGGCGCTTTCGTGGAAAAAGTACCCTTTGCTGTCTAACCGTATGCCTATTTCTTCATTGTCATTTGTATCAATGCGCCGCAGGTGAACGTGTGGAATTGCACCTTTGTCATCTGTTACCACAAATACTTCAAACAGATTCCCTACATATCCTATCCTGGCTCTTTCGTGATCATTCTTCATATCACATCAATTGATTAGTTCATATCTTTCAGTTTGTCAATCACCTGTTGCAAAGAATAGGCTTCATAGTCTCTTTTGGCCTCATTATATCTTGAGTTTATTTTAGAGAACGATCTCCACAAATGGTTGAAATCAGGCACTTCTACATTTTCACAATACCCATCCGGATACACTTGGGTACAAGAATTTCTCCCGCTCAATGGACTGCCGGACAAACGGCATATAAAAGATTTCATTCCTTGCTCATTAATCCTCACAGCGTCATTACAAGCCCCCCACCATTCAAGATAGATTCCAAGCGTTGCAGGCGTGAATGCGCCGGTATATGCCAGTCCGTTTGATATTGCAATTGGAGCTAGAAACATACGGCTATCATTCAGAACTGTACGGCGGTGCTGGATGAACAATCCTATATTGTCTGTAAATAATCTGATAAGCCTGTTTCTCTCTTCAGGGCTTTTGGGGTCTGGCAAAACAGTTTGCTTAGGACTACAGCTGATAATCGTGCTTCCCAACAATTCAATTTTTCCCTGGGGATGGACAATCTTTTGGCTTGTAAAGTCTGAGTACTGTAAAATCTTGCCCAATAAATGAATTTGGGCATTATAAAGCAGATTATAGTCTATATTGGGCTCAGTTCCGCTTTCAAGACATTGTTTGCAGATCATAATACTCTCACATCTGTTATTATCCGCAACCTTGTATGAAATAACATCATTTGATACAGATAATAATATTTTGCGAAAGGCAGGATTACCCAAGCATCTTACCCACTCACAAAACAACATCCATTGGAATTGAACCTCTTCTGTGTTTTTTGAAAACTCTCCGCACAGATACAGACTGCTGCTGTCCTTCCACTCAATCCCCGCAAATTTAAAGGGGAAACAATTGCCAAAAATTTCCATAGTTTAAATTATTCTATAAAATTTTCACATCATCTTTATCTTCACACTTATATACTGAAGCTAGGATAAAACATTACAGCAAAATTTTTACATATGATGTGTAATGACAATTGAACTTTATCGTATATATCATAAAACTAACACATAGACTGAATACAATGAAAGAATTTGAAACTGCTGAACTGTTCATTTGCCAATGTGGCGACCCTAGTCACCAATTCATAATCTCCACTGACAACGACACTAGTGGTGCGAGTGTTTTTATTTCTGTTCATCTGAATAGAGAGAGTAATATCTTTAAAAGAATCTGGTATGCCTTTAGATATGTATTTGGCAAAAGAAGCATCTATGGCGATTTTGATGAGATTATCATCAATCCAGCTGATACAAGCAGACTTCAAAAAATTGTTGACTTTTTGAAGGAGCATCAACATTGATTATTCTGGGATAATTTCGTATAGAGTTTACATATGTCTGATATGTCAGTCCTCATAGCTAATCTCCTTCCACCACCAAAAACCTTCCCCCTCCTCCGTTGTTGATATACAAGTATCAACAATTTTATTTTATGGTTATGGAGAAAAAATTGGTTAATAAGGTGGCTCTCATTACAGGGGCATCAAGCGGTATTGGCAAGGCTACGGCAGAGAGGTTTGTAAAGGAAGGGGCAAAAGTGATTATTGCAGACCATAATGAGGAAAGGGCACAGAAGTTGGCGCAGCAGTTAAAGGACAACCAGTTCCATGCAGAGGCTATCAAGTTTGAGGCTACAGATTTAAGATGTGCAGCCAGGGCAGTAGACAAGGCCATTGAGCTGTTTGGGGGTCTTGATTGTATTGTAAACAATGTGGGCGGCAGTGACCTCACCCGTGACCTTTGCGTAGAAAAGCTTGACATCAAGTATTTTGATGAGGTAATGCATACCAATTTGCGCAGTATGATTGCAGTGGCACAGTCTGCACTTCCCTATATGAAAAACCACGGGAGCGGCACCATCATCAACATTGCCTCCATTGGGGGAATGTTGGGAGACAACAGGGGCACTTTGTACGGAATCAGCAAGGCCGGTGTAATAAACCTCACCAGATATATTGCCACACAGTACGGCAAGTTTGGCATCAGATGCAACGGAGTTGCCCCAGGGCTTGTCCTTACCCCAGCAGCCATAGATAACCTTAATCCCGACGAAAGGGAGAAGTTCCTCAAATACAACTCCCTTCCATATGCCGGCAAGCCGGAAGACATTGCAGGGATTGTTGCCTTTCTTGCCAGTGAAGATGCAAGGTATATCTCAGGACAGACCATTGTTGCCGACGGAGGAATGAGCTGCCACAACCCCACTGCCATAAATGCAGAGTGATTCCCGATAACAGAAAAAGGGGTACTTGTTCATCACATCAGAAATTTTGTCTATCTTGTGCGGGCATTTTACATTTTGCACAATAAAAATGTGATGGCGCGGCATCCCTTTTCTAACTTAAAAACAGATATATGAACTATACAGGA
>JAFZFL010000143.1 GCA_017555925.1 Bacteroidales bacterium
CCCTTGGCAGGATTGCTGTGATCAATTGGCTGCTCAAAGAACATCACATATTTCTCCTTAAAAGGATTCTCCATTTTATCAGAAACCTCAAGTTTCTTAATACCACTGATATTGCTGAATTTTGCCAATTTCTCAGGCAACTGGGCAAAAGCCGGTGCCACAACAAAAAGCAAAAGCACAACGGCCAAAAATCTGGTTAGTCTTGTTTTCATATTGTATTGATTTAATAAAATTTCACTATAAAATGCTGATCAGGTAAAGAATTATCAAATGTAAAGGATAGAACAGATAAAAAAAATACTTGGCAAAGCCATTTTTTACGAAACCCCTTTTCCCGTTGTAAAAATATATGGGCAAATAAGCCACCCCCCCTATCAGTTTGCTTGGCAATATGCAACTGCCCACAATACCTAAAAGAATCTTGTTGTCTCTAAGGATATAAGTGATGATGACAAGGGCAAAGCCAAAACTTCCGTAGTCTGCCCTAAGAAAGATTGAAATTATGAAAAGCGCCAGCAGAAACCACAAAGGATATCTGCTCCCGTTTTTTTTGCAGTTCTCCAAAGCACATAATCCCAGATACCCCAACAACAATGTAAAGAATACATTCTGTTTTGGATAAAGCATTGTACCTGAACAAGCAAGGTTGAACGGTATTTCAGACACAACAGCAAAAATCAGAAGATTCAATGCATATTTCCGTCTGTTGCCTGTATGTACAAATCCCTCTGTAATCAGAAATGCAAATATGGGGAATGCCATTCTTCCTATCGCATTCATAATATAGCCAAGAGAAATCCCCTTCCCCCCCACTGAAAACAACACCGTTCCAATCCCGGGGACAAGCTCCGGGAAGAAGGTGGCTATATGGTCAAACACCATAGCAACACACGCAAGTATTTTTAAAAGAGAACCGCTCACGACAATACAAATGATTCAGGATATTTCTTTATATCGGCACTAAATTACAAATTTACAATCTTATTCCATAATTTTATCCGCACCTGTATTCCTTAACTAAAAAAAGAATATGAATGGTCCGAGCATTACGCTTCCATATATTATTTTCCTTATTTTATGCTATTTAAAAAGCAAATGTGTAAATAAATTGTACACATTTTGCCAAAATGTAAAATATTTTTACATTTGCACTAAAATCAAGAATCTCAGATAATTATAAAAGATAATTTTTCAGATGGAAACTCAGGGAACAATATTGGTTTCTGACCGCAACAAAGGGCTTCAAACAGCCATAGTCCTGTTTTTGCAAAAGGAATTCAGCAGTATAATTACAGAAACTGAGCCAGAAAAAATAATTGGACTTGCCCAAAAAGATTCTATAGATATAATAGTGCTTGACAGCGGCTCAAATACTGTTTCAGAACAGAAGAACTGTATAGATCTTATCAGACAGATTGCAAATCTCAACAAAAACATCCAGGTTATAGTTCTTACAAACTTTGGCCAGAACAGTTTTGCTATGGAGTGCATTGAGGCCGGGGCTTTTGATTTTATAACCAAACCTTGGAATAATGAGAAGTTGCTGGTTACGGCAAAAAATGCCCTTAAATTAAAAAGCTATTCAAACGCTCTCTCAGACGTGGGGATACTGAAAGATTCCGGATATTCCGATAACAATATTGAGGATGAGCATTTGGAGAAAGAGTACAGGAAAACTGTCGGGAAAAGAGTTATAACTCTTGAGCAGATGGAGATGAAAATGATTGAGGCGGCACTCAAGAGAAATAAAGGGAACATATCTGTAGCAGCTGCAGAATTGGGGATTACAAGACAGACCCTTTATAACAAGGGTAAGAAACACAACTTATTCAAGTAAAAGTATTAACTTTGCAGGTTGTTTCCCTAATGCGCCATAATGAGACAGATACCACATATTGGAAAAAAATTGGAATCCTGCAAAGAAACAGTTTGATAATAATAACATAACAGACATATAAGAATGAAAAATTTTGTTGAAGAGCTTACCTGGAGGGGAATGATTCACACAATGATGCCAGGTACTGAGGAGCAGCTAATGAAAGAGTGCACTTCTGCGTATGTAGGAATTGACCCTACTGCAGATTCATTGCACATTGGACACTTGGTAAGCATTATGATGCTTAAACATTTCCAGAATTGCGGACACAAACCATACGCCTTGATTGGTGGAGCAACCGGAATGATTGGCGACCCTTCTATGAAAAGTGCAGAGAGAAATCTTTTGGACGAAGAGACACTTAACCACAATATTGCAGCCATTAAGAAACAATTGTCAATTTTCCTGGATTTTGACTCAGACAAAGAGAATGCGGCTGTGCTTGTAAACAATTACGACTGGATGAAAGATTTCTCATTCCTTTCGTTCATCAGAGATATTGGCAAGCATATTACTGTAAACTATATGATGAGCAAGGATTCTGTAAAGAAACGTCTTTCTGGAGAGGCCAGAGAGGGCATGTCATTTACAGAGTTCTCATACCAGCTGGTTCAGGGATACGACTTCCTTTACCTTAACGAACACATGAACTGCAAGCTTCAGATGGGTGGTAGCGACCAGTGGGGCAACATCACCACAGGTACAGAGCTTATCAGAAGAAAGACCGGCAACGAGGCATTCGCCCTTACCTGCCCTCTAATTACAAAGGCAGACGGCGGCAAGTTCGGTAAGACAGAGAAAGGAAACATCTGGCTTGATCCTAACTACACTTCTCCATACACTTTCTACCAGTTCTGGATGAACGTAGGCGATGAGGATGCAGAGAAATACATCAAGATTTTCACCATGCTTGACAGGGAGACCATTGAGAATGCAATTGCAGAGCACAAGGAGGCACCTCACATGAGAATCCTTCAGAAACTTCTTGCAAAGGAGATCACTGTAATGGTTCACGGCGAGGAGGAGTACAACAAGGCTGTTGAGGCTTCAAACATGCTGTTCGGCAACTCTACACAGGAGGCTCTTAAGAAACTTGACGAGCAGACATTCCTTTCTGTATTTGACGGCGTTCCTCAGTTTGAGGTTTCAAGAGAGAAGCTTGGCGCAAACATCATTGACATGCTGGCTGTAGAGTCAAGCATTTTCCCTTCTAAAGGAGAGTGCCGCAAGATGATTCAGGCAAACGGATTGAGCATCAACAAAGAGAAGTTTACCGCCGTTGACGGAGTTTTAGCAAAAGATCAATTGATCAATGATAAATATATTCTAGTTCAGAAAGGTAAGAAGAATTACTTCATCTTAAAGTTCAACTAATGGAAGGAGAAAGCA
>JAFZFL010000144.1 GCA_017555925.1 Bacteroidales bacterium
AATATTCTCAGTAAACGGAATGTCGCATGAATTGATTCCACCTTTGACGTTATTTACAATCACATTTATTGCTATGCTGTCAAACTTGTAGAGTTTGCCATTTTCGGGAAGATGATAGAATTCTTCCATTTGGGTTGCAGCCTTACCTATGCACCAGCAAAGGAGGGCATTGAACTTCACTCCCAGTTTTTTGCTTGCTTTCAGCAGGCGGCTCACATCAAAGGTTTTGGTAAGGGTTACCATTGGCATTGGTGAGGTCATCCACATTTCAAATGCCTCAGCTCTGGTTGTATCTTTTGGGTTTACTTCTGTTTTCATATCACAAAATTAGCAAAAAAGTGGGGACTTTCAGATTCCCGACAACTCGCCTTCTCTCCCGCAATTCGTCGTCCACGCCAATATGCCCAATATATACTCCCCGGAGTACTCCAAAAGTCTTTATACATACATAATCATTCAGAAAATATCCATACATTTGTAATGTTACTTCATAGCATTTAGTGCAGGAGATGAAGGGAAGGAATGTAGGAAAGAAAAGTGAAAAAGATATATGGTATGAAAAAGACATTTCATTTATGCCTTTCGGCTGCAGATGAGGTTATGTTCAGAGACCTCGAAGATTATAACAGGGGATTCAATTGCTTTGCTTTAGCACTCTATAAAACCAATTCAACAGGATTGGTTGAGGCGTTTATGTCCACGCATACCCACCAACTTGTAGAAACAGCGTGGCCTAAAGACTTCATGCACTCTTTCCGTCTTGCTTATAGTGTATATTTTAATCATAAGTACCAAAGGAAAGGACGTTTAGGAGAGCTTGATCATTTTACATTAGACATTGTAGGCCACCACCATTTCTTGGCAGCAGCCAGTTATGTTTTGCGCAATCCGTTACACCATGGCGTGGCACCTGTTCCTTATGCTTACCCTCACTGCTCAGCAAATGCAATATTTAGAAGAGAAATGGGGAAATTCATAGATGAAAATATCATATCATCCCAACATTATGGGAAATTTTTGGGAAGAAGGGCTGAATTTCCATCTAACTACAAAATGACAGAAAGTGGTGTGTTTACTCGAGAAAGTGTTTTAGATATAGCACATATGGAAGACAGGTATGGAACGCCACGTGCCTTCAATTTTTATATGGGACGTAAATCCTCCAAAGAATGGGAAACAGAACAGCAGCGAGATGCAAACGGAGAACCTCCTGTAAACTTAGCAAGTATTGAGAGCGGAGTCAATATGCATGACATAACAAGAATGTCTATTTTTGAAAATGGCAAATCTGATTATCGGAGAATCTCCGATATAGAACTTTGCACAGAATTAGACACGCTTGCCCGCAACGAATACGGCAAAGTTTCAGTGTATCAGCTTTCTTTAAAAGAAAAAGAAGATATCGCAGAGTCTCTTTTCAGAGTCCGTCATATAAGTAAAGATCAAATCCGAAGATGCTTGGTCCTACCAGAATAGGGCGCAATAGAACGCAAAACAGAAAGCAACAGCGGTGGAACATAGTGGTGAGCCATAATCATAATTAAGGGATTGCTGGTAAGTACGAGGGTGAGAGTGATTGCGGAAGTGTGGGTGTGGGTGGGTGAGTGAGAGAGAGTGTGTGTGCTGGTGTGTGCAAGTGATTACGGGGATGCACTGAAGAGGCGTGTCACTGAAGAGGCGTGTCATTTTTTAGCTTAAAAGTGATACGCCTCTAGCCATATCTGGCCTTTTTTATGTGAATCCAGTAGAGCCGTATCAAAAATCAAGCAAATATTGACACGGCTCTATTACAAAAGTCAGAAAGCCCACCAGAAAACCCACCAAAAGGATGTCTCTGCACATAGAAAAAGAGCCTCCCAGAAGGAAAGCTCTTTCATATGATTTTACCTCGGCAATTCAATTCAATCAAGCTTGATTGAAGAAAGCTTGATTGCGCTCTGTTTGGCGTCGGTTATTTACCACAAAAAACTCCCGTAACTATGATAGCTACAGGAGTTTATTTTGTATAAGCAATCTAAATTATTTGCTCAATGCAGTAGCAACGTCAACAGCAACAGCTACAGTTGCACCTACCATTGGGTTGTTACCGATTCCTAGGAAGCCCATCATCTCAACGTGAGCAGGAACTGATGAAGAACCTGCGAACTGAGCGTCTGAGTGCATACGGCCCATTGTGTCGGTCATACCGTATGATGCAGGACCTGCAGCCATGTTGTCTGGGTGAAGGGTTCTACCTGTACCACCACCTGAAGCAACTGAGAAATATTTCTTGCCAAGTTCCATGCACTCTTTTTTGTAGGTACCTGCAACCGGATGCTGGAAGCGTGTAGGGTTGGTTGAGTTACCAGTGATTGATACGTCAACACCCTCAAGGTGCATAATTGCAACACCCTCTCTTACGTCATCTGCACCATAGCAGTTAACTTTTGCGCGAGGACCATCTGAGTAAGCTATTTTGTTAACAACTTTAACTTTACCGGTTGCATAGTCAAACTCAGTCTGGCAATATGTGAAGCCGTTGATTCTTGAGATGATTTGAGCAGCGTCTTTACCCAAACCGTTAAGGATACAACGTAGAGGCTCTTTTCTTACTTTATCAGCTTTAGCTGCAATTTTGATTGCACCCTCTGCAGCTGCAAAAGACTCGTGACCAGCCAAGAAAGCGAAACATTTTGTCTCCTCTCTCAAAAGACGGGCAGCAAGGTTACCGTGGCCTAAACCAACTTTTCTGTCATCAGCAACTGAACCTGGGATACAGAATGACTGCAGACCCAAACCAATAGCCTCAGCTGCATCAGCAGCATTAGCACAACCTTTTTTAAGGGCAATGGCAGCACCTACAACGTAAGCCCATTTTGCATTCTCAAAACAGATAGGTTGAGTCTCCTCGCAAGTTTTGTAAGGATCCAAACCATATTGCTCGCAAATCTCGTTTGCCTCTTCTATACTTTTAATGCCGTTAGCATTCAAAACCGCATTGATCTGAGCCATTCTACGGTCTTGGCTCTCAAATTTTACTTCTCTTATAGCCATTTTCTTTCCTCCTTATTCGTTACGTGGGTCAATGTGTTTTACAGCACCTTGCTCAGCAGTGAAACGGCCATAAGTACCGGTAACTTTCTTTAATGCCTCATTAGCATCTGTGCCTTTCTTAATCTCTTCCATAAATTTGCCCATATGAACAAACTCGTATCCGCAGATCTCGTCATTTTTGTCAAGAGCCAAAGTTTTAATGTAACCCTCAGCCATCTCAAGGTAACGAGGACCTTTAGCCAATGTGCCGTAAAGTGTACCAACCTGGCTTCTTAGACCTTTACCCAAATCCTCAAGACCTGCACCAATGATAAGACCACCCTCTGAGAAAGCAGATTGTGTACGTCCGTAAACGATTTGCAAGAACAACTCTCTCATTGCAGTATTGATAGCGTCACAAACAAGGTCTGTGTTCAATGCCTCAAGAATAGTTTTACCAGGAAGAATCTCAGATGCCATAGCAGCAGAGTGAGTCATACCTGAACAACCGATAGTCTCAACCAAAGCCTCTTGAATGATACCCTCTTTAACATTTAGGGTAAGTTTACAGGCACCTTGTTGAGGAGCACACCAACCAATACCGTGTGTCAAACCTGAAATATCTTTTATCTCTTTGC
Source organism: Bacteroidales bacterium (assembly GCA_017555925.1). Next base: position 3,651 of record JAFZFL010000144.1, read on the forward strand.
TTCTCACCCATTTACCCTCTTCTGGAATAGGTGCTGGTCCGTGATTGGGACCTTTTTTTACAACACACATGTGTTGAACTTCATGTGAATAAACCATAAGAAATTTATTTAACGTTAATCAATATCCTTAACTAAATTTTGTTCGGGCGCAAATATAGTGTATTTTTACAACTTATACGATGTAAATATTTGTAATATTATCTTTTATCTATATGAAATTTTTAAAATTAACAGCATTGTTCTGCTTAATCTCCGTAATCTGTACGGCGCAGAAACCTCCAATTGATCATTCTGTATATGATTCTTGGAAAAGTATCAAAAGTTTAAAGGCCCCTAACAACGGCAATATTCTTGTTTACAACATTACTCCACAACAGGGCGACAGCAAACTGGTATTCCACAACACCACAACCGGAAAGGATATTTTTGTACCGCGTGCAACACACTCAATCCTGCCAGGTTCAAGCACAGCAGCCATTACCCCTTGCGGCACCTATGCCATAGCAACAATCAAGCCTCTTTTTGAGCAGACACGTACTGCAAAAATCAAAAAGACAAAGAGAGATGACATGCCAAAGGACACCCTGGCTATTGTAAATCTCAAAACAGGTGAGATCAAGAAGTTCCCTGCTTGCGCCTCATTCAAGGCTCCGGCTCTTCAACTTGGCAACATAATAGCTTTCCAGAAGGCTCCAAAAAAGGATACCCTTTTCATTTTGGATATAACCTCTGCAACAATCAAAGAGACAATTCTTAATGTAGCTTCTTACTCTTTTTCTCCCGACGGATCACTGCTTACATACATAACAAAGCCTAAAACCGAAAAGAAAAAGGAGAATGCAGATTCAACCGCAAAAGCAGAAACAGCAGAGTGCAACAAAGAGGCACAACCTGCCCTTTACTCATACAACGTGGCAACCGGTGAGAGCGTAGAAATCCTGTCGGGACCCAAAGGAAGCAAATTGAATCTTCCTACCTTCTACAAAAACAATGTAATGGCATTTGCCGCCAATACAGATACTGCAAAAACTGCAAAGAATGACCTTGTAATTTACCTGTACAACCCTGCAACAAAGAGACTTACAGAGGCTGTAACAAAAAATACAGAGGGCTTGAATGCCGGATGGATCATCAGTCCTAACGGTCATTTGGGCTTCAGCGAAAATGGAAGCAGACTATTCTTTGGCACAGCTCCTAAACCAATGGAGAAAGATACTACCATCCCCGATTTTGAGAAGCCACAACTTGATATCTGGAGCTGGCACGAGAAAGAAATCCAACCGGGCCAGTTGCTCACATTGAATGAGGATTTGAGAAAGTCATATACTGCATACATAAATCTTGATCCGGCAACCAATGAGCCTGCAAATGGCAAAATCATCCAATTGGGAGACAAAGATGTTCCTGAAATTGATGTTCCCGACGGAGGTAATGCAGATTACGTCCTCATCAACAATGACAAGAGATTCGCGCATCAGATACAATGGATGTACATTCACCCTACCGACATCTATATGATAAATGTAAAGGATGGTTCGCGCAAACTTGTCTATAAAGAGAAATACTACCAGCTTTCACCATCAAACAATGGCAAGTTCTATGCAATCTACGATATGGATGCAAAATGCTGGCTGCTTCACAATATGGCTACAGGCGAGTTAAAGAACCTTACAGCAGACCTTCCTGGCAAATTCTATGATATTGAGTATGATTCCCCAAGTCTTCCACGATTTGCCGGTCCTGCTTTATGGCTTGATGACAACAGCGCACTTGTGCTTAAAGACTACTACGATGTATGGTATTTTGACCCTAACGGAGAAAAAGCTCCTGTATGCTTGACAGAGGGTTATGGTGCAGAGAACAAAATCTCTTTCACTCCTATGTTCAATCTTATAGATAAAGCTGCAGTTACTTACGGGCCAAGCAGTGCAAACCCTTTTGCAAGAGTGATAAGTGCCGGAACTCCTCTCTTCTTGAATGCATACAACAATATTACCAAAGAGAATGGAATCTACTGCAGAGATTTGTCAAAGAAAAAGAGCAAACTTGTAAAATTGCAGGACGGTCCTTACACTTACCGCAACTTCACTTACATCAAGGGTGAGAAGGGCAAGGCACCTGTTTATGCATATTTGAAGGGTAACTTCCAGAATCCTATGGATTTGTGGATTACCAAAGACAACTTCAAGACAGACTCAAAACTTACCGACATAAACCCTCAACAGAGAGATTACAACTGGGGAACAGCTGAGCTTGTAAGCTGGTACACAATGGACAGCATAAAGGCAGACGGCATTTTGTACAAACCAGAAGATTTTGATGAAAACAAGAAATACCCTGTTATCATCTACTTCTACGAGAAGAGTTCTAATACCCTTCACCGCTACTCACAACCTGCTGCAAGCCGCTCAACCATTAACATTCCATACTTTGTAAGTAACGGCTACATTGTATTTGTACCGGATATCTACTATTTTGACGGTCACCCGGGCCAGAGTGCAATGCGCTCAATTATGCCAGGTGTTGAGATGTTGGAGCAATTCCCTTGGATAGATGGCGAGAATATGGCTATCCAAGGCCAGAGCTGGGGCGGTTATCAGGTTGCATATATGATTACACAAACCAACAAATTTAAGGCTGCAGGCGCAGGTGCTCCGGTTGCAAACATGACCAGTGCTTACGGCGGTGTAAGATGGGGCAGCGGTATTTTCCGCCAGTTCCAGTATGAGCAGACCCAGAGCCGTATTGGCAAAGACCTTTGGAACGGATTTGACCTTTACGTAGAGAACTCTCCTCTATTCTTCTTGCCTAATGTAACCACACCGGTACTTATCATGCATAACGACAAGGATGGAGCAGTTCCATGGTATCAGGGCATTGAGTTGTTTGCAGGCTTGAAGAGACTTGGCAAAGTTGCATGGCTGCTCCAATACAACAACGAGGAGCATAACCTTGAAGAGATGCGTAACGCAAAAGATTTAAGCATACGTCTTGAACAGTTCTTCAACCACTACCTCAAAGGCGCACCAATGCCTAAATGGATGAAATATGGCCGTCCGGCAGTAGAAAAAGAGTTTGATTTAGGTTATGAGCTTATTGAAGAGTAAGCTCATAGCCACCAATAAAAAATATATAATTATGACAAGAAAACTATTAGCAACAATAACAGTAGCCTCTACCGTTCTTGCATCTTGCTGCGGTGGTGGCACCAATCAGCAAGAGAGTGTTATGATTACAAAACAGCCTATTGAGGTGGTAGACGGACGCTTCACTGCCGAGATTATGCACCAGCTTGGCAAGGTAAGCGATCCTCAAGTTTCTCCCGACGGTTCCAAAATCCTTTACGGCGTTGGATATACATCTGTAAAGGAGAACAAATCAAACAGAGAACTCTTTATAATGGATATTGACGGCTCAAACAACCGTCAGATTACTAATAGTGCAAAGAGCGAAAGCAACGCACGCTGGATTAACGGAGGCAGCCAGATAGCGTTCCTTAGAGGCGGCTCAATGTGGATTATGGATGCAGATGGACAGAATGAGAAAGAAGTAAAGGGTATTGAAAACATTGACTCTTTCGAGTTCTCTCCTGCTCAAGATAAAATTATGTATGTGAGCTACATAAAGGCCTGCACAAAGCCAGTAGAGGTTTATCCGGATCTTGACAAATCGAGCGGAAGAATAATTACAGACCTTATGTACCGCCACTGGGACCACTTTGTTGAGGAGATTCCTCATACCTTCGTTGCATCTTTTGATGGTGCTACCCTTAGCGGTTCAAAAGATATTCTGGGAGAGGGCGAAGAGCTTTACGAACTTCCTACTCTACCATTTGGCGGTCTTGAGCAATTGAGCTGGAGTGCAGACGGAAAATATATTGCCTACTCATGCCGCAAAGTTGCAGGAAAGGCTTATGCCTTCTCAACCAACACCGACATTTATCTTTATGATGTTGCTACTGGCAAAAGCGAGAACCTTACAGAAGGTATGATGGGTTATGATACAGATCCCCTTTTCTCTCCCGACGGCAAACAGCTTGCATGGGTAAGTATGGAGAGAAATGGTTATGAGGCCGACAAGAGACGTCTCTTTGTAATGGATATGGCAAGCAGGGAGAAGAAAGAGCTGTCGGGAGACTATAAATATAATGTAGAGGCCATTACCTGGGCTCCTGAAGGTGATAAAATTTACTTTACCTCTTGCGTTAATGCGCTTACAGCCATTTTTGAGGTTGATGTAAATAAAGATTGCAGTGCTGTTTACAAGCCAAGACGCAATGAGCCAACTTATGAGACACATTTTGGCAATGGTGTACGACGCATAACTTCAGAGGAGTTGAAATTTGATTTTGACGGTGTAAAGGTAGCGGGAGAAAAACTTATTACAACCAACAAATGCATGCTTCGCCCTGCTGAGATAGTTGCTGTAAATATTGCAGACGGAGCATGTACCCAACTTACATTTGAGAACAAGGAGACCCTTGACAAAATGAAAGAGCCACGTATTGAAGAGAGATGGATGACCACAATTGATGGCAAACAGATGCATACATGGATTCTTTTCCCTCCAGATTTTGATCCTGCCAAGAAGTATCCGGCTATACTTATGTGTTTGGGAGGCCCTCAAGGTACAATCAGCCAGGGTTGGTCTACAAGATGGAACTACAGGCTTATGGCTACCAACGACTATATTGTAATTCTTCCTAACAGAAGGGGTACAACAGCATTCGGCCAAGAGTGGTGTGAGCAGATTTCAGGTGATTATTGCGGCTTGAACATTCAGGATTACCTTACATCTGTTGATGTTATGAAAAAAGAGCCTTACGTTGGCAAGGTTGCTGCAACAGGAGCAAGCTATGGCGGATACTCTGTTTACTACCTTGCAGGTGTTCATCAGAACAGATTCTCTGCATTTATTGCACATGCCGGCATCTTCAACCAGGAGCAGATGTATATGATGACAGAGGAGATGTGGTTCCCTACATGGGATAATGGTGGAGCACCTTGGGACAATAACCCTACAGCCAACCGCCACTACGGCAACTCTCCTCACAAACTAATAAAGAACTGGAACACTCCTATTCTTGTAACTCATGGAGAGATGGATTACCGTGTTCCTGTTGAGCAGGGAATGGCTGCTTTCAATGCTGCCCAAATGATGGGAGTGCCATCTGAGATGCTTCTGTTCCCAGAGGAAAACCACTGGATTCTAAAACCTCAGAACTCTGTACACTGGCACAGAAAATTCTACGACTGGTTAGACAAGTATTGCAAATAGCATAATAACAGTACAACAAAAAACTCACCGTTTCAGATGATCCGGTGAGTTTTTTTATTCTTGTAATATTCAATTATTTACACCAACCCTCAATACGGTTCTTCGCATAAAGATAATAAACTGCCAATCCAATCCAGCTTGTTACAAGCACCAATACAATCCAAATAATTTTCCAAGGTGTTGAAATGTTCTTCTTAAGAATATCAAGAACCGCCATAATTGCCAAAACAAGGCCTACAATGTAAAGAATTGTTCCCATAATCAATTTTGTTAAGTTGTGGAATAAAAAATTAACATCTACAAATTTAATAAATAAATTGGTTTCTTTCAGTATATTTGCAACCCAATTGAAAAAGAAAACTAATTTAAATAGAAAACAGATGAATAAAGTAAGTTATGCACTTGGCATGAGTGTAGCCAACAATATTTTGGCATCAGGCGTTAAAGATTTGAACGTGGAAGAGTTTGTAAATGCAGTAAAAGCAATGCTTACAAACCAGCAGCCATCTCTTACATTTGAAGAGGCTCAACAAGTACTTACCGAGTACTTTACAAAGCTACAGGAGGAGCAGGTAAAGGCTCTTAAAGCCGATGGTGAGGCTTTCTTGGCCGAGAACGCAAAGAAAGAGGGAGTTGTAACACTTCCAAGCGGTTTGCAATATAAAGTTATTACAGAGGGCAACGGAAACAAACCAACTGCAAACCAACAGGTAAAATGCCACTATGAGGGTACACTTATCAACGGTGCAAAATTCGACAGCTCATACGACAGAAACGAGCCTGCAGTATTTCCTGTAAATGGCGTTATCCAAGGATGGGTTGAGGCACTTCAGCTAATGCCTGTTGGCTCAAAATGGGAGCTTTATATTCCATACAACCTTGCATATGGTGAGAGAGGCGCCGGCCAATCAATTCCTCCATACGCAACTCTTATCTTTACAGTAGAGCTATTGGAGATTCTTTAATCAAGAAAACAACGCCTCAGCCAAGAGGCTATACGTAAAAAACGGGGTGCCAATATCAGAAGGCACCCCGTTCTATTTTTATCTTCCCTACAGACTGTCGGGAAGCAAATATCAATTCAGACTATTTCTTAACCATTCCAAGCTTCTCCATTAGAGCCTCCGGTTGAGGATCTCTACCTCTGAAGTTGCGGTAAAGCACATCTGCATCCTCAATATTACCTCTGCTCAAAATGTTTTTGCGGAAGTTCTCGGCAGCCTCTTTATTGAAGATACCCATCTCCTTGAAGTATTTGAATGCATCGGCCTCAAGCACATCTGCCCATTTGTATGAGTAGTAACCTGCAGCATAGCCACCTGCAAAGATGTGTGAGAATGATGTTGAGAATGCTGTACCCTCTATTACAGGAAGAAGAATACACTCTTTTACTGCCTCATTCTCAAATGCAACAACATCCTCTGGAACAGATGTGATTGTATGCCAAGCCATATCCAATGTACCAAAATGAAGTTGTCTTACACTCTGATAACCGCTATTGAAGTTCTTTGACTCAATAATTTTCTTAACAAACTCATCTGGAATCACCTCACCAGTCTCATAATGTTTTGCAAATGAAGCAAGATACTCTTTCTCAGTTGCCCAGTTCTCCATAATTTGAGAAGGAAGCTCAACGAAGTCGCGTGAAACGCTTGTACCTGTAAGTGAAGTATATTTACCCTCTGCCAACATACCATGCAATGCGTGGCCAAACTCATGCAAGAATGTTGTTACCTCATAGAAAGTAAGCAATGAAGGCTCTGTCTCTGTAGGTTTTGTAAAGTTGCATACAATTGAAACAAAAGGACGCTCCTCAACACCATCTTTTGAGAAACCTTGCTCTCTGAATGAAGTCATCCAAGCTCCGCCACGTTTGCTCTCTCTTGGATAGAAATCTGTATAGAAGACTGCCATATGTCTGCCTGAAGCATCTTTAACATCATAAACCTCAACCTCAGGATGGTAGCCAGGAATATCTTTTGCCAACTCAAATTTAAGACCATATAGAGAGTCTGCCAATGCAAAAACAGCCTGTTTTACATTCTCCAATTTGAAGTATGGTTTCAAAACCTCATCGCTTATAGAGTATTTCTCATTTTTAAGCTGCTCTGAATAGTAAGAGAAATCCCAAGGCATAAGTTTTCCTTCAAGACCATGAGCGTTAGCATATTTTTGAACCTCCTCAACATCTTTCTTTGCAAAAGGAAGAGATTTTTTCAATAGATCTGCAAGGAAATCATTTACTGTCTCTGTTGTTTTTGCCATATTGTCCTCAAGAACATAATCTGAATAGAGTTTGTGGCCCAAAAGATTTGCCTCCTGAACTCTCAACTCAGCCATTCTCTTAACAATTCCCTGATTATCAAACTCACCACCAAGAGCCTCGCTGTTGCTTGCTCTCCACATCTTCTCTCTCAAAGCGCGGTTTGCACTAAACTTCATGAAAGGGCCGCTGCTTGGATACTGCAATGTATATACCCAACCCTCAAGACCTCTTGATTTAGCCTCAGCTGCACCGCCTGCAATAACAAATGCCGGAAGTCCAACCAACTCTGTAGAATCTGTAATATGAAGTGTAAAGGCATTTGTAGAGGCCAATACGTTGCTGCCAAATTTTAGAGACAAAAGGCTCAACTCCTCCTGAATCTTAGTAAACTTCTCTTTATCCTCACCCTTAAGATTTGCACCATTGTTTGCAAACGATTTGTAAGTCTGCTCCAACAATCTTGCCTCCTCCTGGCCAAGATTCAAGCTGTCACGTTGCTCATATACCTTTTTGATTCTCTCAAACAACTTCTCATTCAAAATTGTAGAAAGGCTGTACTCTGTCATCATAGGAGAAACACTCTCTGCAATCTTCTGCATCTCATCATTTGTATCTGCCTCATTGATGTTGTAGAAAATGCCTGCAACAAGATTAAGTTTGCTACCTGCATAATTCAAAGCCAAAATTGTATTTTCAAATGTAGGCTCCTCTGTATTGTCTGCAATAGCTGCAATCTCTGCCTTACCCTCTGCAATGGCTGCTTCAAATGCTGGCAAATAATGCTCTGTTTTAATCTTATCAAACGCCGGAGCATTGTAACGGTGTGTTGATGTTTCTAATAACGGATTAGACATATCTGTATTACAAGATGTTAAAAACAAGGCACCAAGTGCCGTAAAAATTATGGATAGTTTTTTCATGTAGGAAAATTATTATTGTTTTATAGTTTAATATTCTGTCGGACTTATAGTTTAATAATATTTTGTTGTTCTTGTAATTCAATAATATCTTGTCAGTCTTATATTTTTAATTTGTTTGAATTACAAGATATTTTGTCTGCTCCCAGAAACTTTCCGGATCAGATATGATAAGTGAAGCCTCACCCTCTGTATTCTCAATAACGTATGTTCCTTTAGGATGCACCGACAACACTTTTGCCCTCTTCGCATTGGTGGTAATGGTTGTAATCTGTCTGTAATCTATCT
>JAFZFL010000145.1 GCA_017555925.1 Bacteroidales bacterium
CTACTCGCAACGCAGTTCGCGTATTGCGTGCTACTACAGACAAAGCTGCAGCTGAGGCTCTCCTTCCAAAGGTAAGCTCTATGTTGGATAAGTTGGCTAAACGCAACATCATCCACCGCAACAAAGCAGCGAACTTGAAATCAAGCTTGGCTTTGCACACTAACGCTCTCTAATTAGCGTATTTACTCAACCACAATATAGTGGGGCTGCCTATAAAAAGGTAGCCCCTTTTGTGCAAACATAGGGGTTGTTAGATAATGTAAATTGGGAATTAGAGGTAATCACGGATGGCGGTTTGGTTGAAGAGAGTGCGTTCTTTGTCGCACAGCCAACCCCACTTATTGAAATAGCGACACATATTGACCATATGTATCCATAACATTTTCAAAGACTTATATGATGCCTTCTCATGATTATGGATAATGGTCGCATGCGGAAAGAAAACAGTCAAATAATCGCGATGTATACGGCGCGTGAGATCCATATCTTCTGGATACATAAAGAATCGCTCATCGAACAAACGCGCTTTTTGCACCGCTTGTGTGCGAAGCAACATGAAACAGCCACTGAGATAAGGCACATTCATCAAACGATCATAGCCAGAAGCATGCATCTCGTAGATTTGGTTACGACGTCTCATCCAACTACTAGGCAGGAATCGCCTACCAAAAACATCCATTGGGGATGGGAGAAGTTTACAGAGGCGTTGTATCTCACCATTCGGATAAAGAACCTTGGGCATCAATGAGCCTACCTCAGGATGTTGCGCAATGAATTGCAGCATCCCATCAAGCGCCTCTTGGGTGAGAATAATATCTGGGTTTATAACCAAATGAAATGGAATATCGTCATAGATACTCTCACGAATAGCGATGTTATGAGCAGCGCCATAACCCATGTTATATGGATTATGGCGATATTCTATGCGTGAATCTAGTGATTCAGGAGATTGTGGAGAAGGAGAATTATCAATCCAAAAAACGCGATGCACATAGTTGGATTGCAAGATAACCTCCGTTAAATCAGTTACTTGTTGCCAATCAGGGTGATATAGAACAATGGATACATTTAGCATCATTAATATGCTATTGCGAATATCACGCGTTGGGCACTTGGCTTGCCAGTATAGATGCAAGTACCTGGTGTCTTATCACCTTCGAGAGGAATACAACGGATAGTGGCCTTGGTCTCCTCTTTTATTCTCTCCTCTGTTTCAGGTGTACCATCCCAGTGGCAAAGAAGGAATCCGCCCTCCTCAATCTTCTCTTTAAACTCTTCCCATGTGTCAACAATATGGGTTTTGCTTGCTCTGAACTCCAATGCCTTATTATATATGTTCTCCTGGATTTTATCCATCAATCCAACAACATGATCAACTACAACATCTGCCGACATCGACTCTTTTGTCAAAGTATCTCTTCTTGCAACCTCAACAGTATTGTTCTGCAAATCTCTTGGACCAATTGCAATTCTTACCGGAACACCTTTAAGTTCCCACTCTGCAAATTTGAAACCGCTTCTCACATTGTCTCTATCATCAATCTTCACCGACAGGCCATTCTTCTCCAGACCAGCTTTCAACTCCTCCATCTTAGCTACCACTGCCTTATGCTCTTCATCTGTCTTGAAAATAGGAACCATAACTACGTGAATAGGAGCCAATTTTGGAGGAAGTACCAAACCGCAATCATCACTGTGAGCCATAATCAAAGCACCCATCAATCTTGTTGAAACGCCCCATGATGTAGCCCAAACATACTCCAATGTTCCCTCTTTTGAAGAGAATTTAACATCAAATGCTTTGGCAAAGTTCTGACCCAAGAAGTGAGATGTTCCAGCCTGCAAAGCCTTACCGTCCTGCATCATAGCCTCTATACACAAAGTGTCGAGAGCTCCAGCGAACCTCTCATTTGCAGATTTCTTTCCAACCACTACAGGAACTGCCATATACTCCCTTGCAAATTTGGCATACACATTTACCATCTTCTCAGTCTCCTCAATTGCCTCCTCCTTTGTTGCATGCGCGGTATGGCCCTCTTGCCACAAGAACTCCGCTGTACGAAGGAACAGACGTGTACGCATCTCCCATCTTACAACGTTTGCCCACTGGTTACACAAGATTGGAAGATCTCTATATGATGTAATCCAGTTTTTATATGTATTCCAGATAATTGTCTCCGATGTTGGTCTTACAATAAGCTCCTCCTCCAATTTTGCAGCCGGATCAACCACTACACCTGAACCCTCAGGATCCACCATCAGCCTGTGGTGGGTTACTACCGCACACTCCTTTGCAAAGCCCTCAACGTGCTCAGCCTCTCTGCTCAAAAATGATTTTGGAATAAAAAGAGGGAAATAGGCATTCTGATGGCCTGTCTCCTTAAACATCTTGTCAAGCTGAGCCTGCATTTTCTCCCAAATTGCATAACCGTAAGGTTTGATTACCATACAACCCCTTACAGCCGAATTCTCCGCCAAGTCAGCTTTTGTTACCAAATTATTATACCATTGTGAATAATTTTCTTCTCTGCTGATAACCTCTTTTGCCATATCTCTGTTTTGATATTTGGAATATTTTTTGATACTTTTGTCTTAATAAGCCACAAAAATACAAAATAAATTAAAACTCGGAGGTAAAAATGAAAAACAATATTTTATTTGTAATCTTGGTCGGGTCTATGTTCCTGATTTCTTGCGGCACACTCCACCATACATCATACAACTCCCAAAACTTTGTGAACGGCATATACTACACTCCTGACCCACAGGAAAGCAACAGAATAAATGAAGCAAGAGGCAAATTCAATGAGCTTGCAGAAGAGACCAATAGTGTACTGAATCCAACACAAAGTTCAGGTTCTGATTACAATAATGGAACTGTAACCACAAATACAGGAGAGCTACAGGAATATCTGGCTATAGCCGACAAATACAGTACTCCTGAATACTCGGTAAACATTGAATTTTCCAATCCATATATAGGCGGATGGTATCCTTCTACATCATACGAATCACTATGGGGTACTGGACCATCTTTGCATATTGGCACATATTACAGCTGGTACAATCCATGGTACTACAGATACAGCTGGTACGGACCAGGTTGGTATGACCCATGGTATTATGGTTCAACTTGGTACAGCCCATGGTATAGTCCATGGTACAGTTCATGGTACGGTGGCTGGTATGATCCGTGGTACGGACCAGGTTATTATCCTGGTTATCACCCTGGTTACTACCCCGGACATTATCCCGGCTTCTACCCTGGAGGTCATCCTGGATTCTATCCTAACACACCTCCTCACCACGCACCAGACAGAAATATTTACTATGGCAAACGCGAAAATGGCGGAAGCACCATATCCGGGAACAGAAATGGCGGAAGCTATAACACAAGAAGAGACGGTAATGTAAATCAGATCAGAGGAAACAACACCTCTGACAATATGACATCATCTGCAACCCAACAAAACAGCAACAGACAAGGCAGCTCATTCAGAAGGGGAGCCAACTCTACAACAAACAATGGAACACAAAAGCCAGATGTAAATACATCAAATGGTAAAACTTCAAGTTCTTCGGGTACTATGTACCGCAGATCTGCCCAACCAAAAACCAAGAGCAGCGATGCAAATACAAATAGAGAGAACAGAAACAGCAATTCATATAACAACAATAACTCCAATTACGGCAGGAGCAACAATCCGTCTTATAACAGGAGCAACAACTCCTCAACTTTCAACCCGGGCAACAGCTCAGGCCATCAAAGGAGTTCAGGCTCTTCATCAGGTTCGGGACGTTCCGGCTCTTCATACAGAAGATAATCCCGACAAACTCTTCCCCAAAAGAGTTCTGTAAAAAAGAGTCCAATGCAATAATTGAGAATTTAATATGAGATTTTTATGAAAAAGATTACAATATATTTAGGTTTGACAATATCTGCAATACTTCTCTCTACTGGTGCTTTTGCACAAAACATGTGGGATGCCTACAGATATTCACAGCAGTTCAATGAAGGAACTGCCAGAAGTGCAGCCATAGGAAATGCATCTGTTGCTTTGGGTGGTGACCTGGGAGGAATTTCAATCAACCCAGCCGCTTCTGGTGTTTACAGATACAGTGAGTTCGTCATAACTCCTTCAGTAACCGTAGCAAACAGCTCTGTAAACTATCTCGGCACTCAAACAGATGAGAGCAAAGGGCGTTTCGGATTCTCAAATTTTGGATATGTGACAACTTTTGAAACAGGCAGAACAGACTATGGCCTTATCAATTGGAATCTGTCGGTAACTTTCAATAAAACCAATAACTATACATCCAGAATGGCTGCACAAGGCAAGACAGCAGAGAGCAGCTGGTTAGGCAGTCTTGCACAACGCACAAATGGCATATATGCTCCAAGTATGGATATGAATAGCCAAAATGATCCGTTCTACAACGGAAGCGGCTCATGGACCTCTATTCTTGGATGGAACACTTCTCTTCTTGATACACTGCCAGATTCAGACTCATACTATAAGGGAGCCACAGAGAACCTTGACGGTTTCAGTATAGTTCCAGGTGGGGAGGTGTCTCAATACTACATTAAGGAGACTATTGGAAACACATCAGAGGCTGTAATTAACTTTGGAGGCAACATCTCAAACAAACTCTTCTTTGGAGTTAACTTCGGACTTGTGAGTGTATGGTATAAACATATGGAAAGCTACTCCGAGCAAGCTGTAAATCCATCACAGTTCCAGAGCGGATTCAGCAGTTTCACACACAATTATACATACTCTACATCAGGCACCGGTGTAAACTTGAAAGCCGGCATAATCTACTTGCCTGTAAAGGGACTAAGATTGGGAGCAAGCATTTCAACCCCAACATGGTTTTATCTGCACGAAGAGTATGAAGAGAGCATGGAATCAAAATTTTCAGACGGATACTCACAATGGCTTACATCTCCACTCGGCACTTATGACTACAGAATAAATACCCCATTCAGATGGAATGTTGGCGCGGCATACACATTTGGCCAGATTGCAGCCATAAGCATCGATTATGAAAAGACCAACTACTCACAAATGAAGATGATAGATGACAACTACAATATGGCTTTCAATGAAGACAATAAGGAGATTAAAAGAAATTTCAAGTCATCTGACATCATAAGGGTTGGTGCAGAAGTAAATGCCACTCCATTCCTGGCTGTAAGAGCCGGATACCAATACTATTCAAGTGGTTACAAATATGACAACAGCAATATTCAGATTGGTTCATTCGGATTGGGATACTCTGCACCTGGTGGTTTCTTTGCAGACCTGGCATACCAGCAACAAATAAACAAAACAGTAGAGAGCTTCCAGTTATATGACGATATCACAGACAATGGAACAATAATAACAGCAGCCCCTGTTGGTCAAAACAAGTTTGGCAACTGGAAACTGCTGCTCTCTCTTGGAATAAGATTCTAGGTTTTAATGCTTTAAAGTTGCAACAACTATTACGGGATTGGATTCATCCGTCAGAGTTGCTGCAACTTTTTTCATTTTATCTGATGAACTGTTTTTTGCAAACTCAATGAAACTTGCAGCATCAATAATCTGATACATTTTGCCATCCGCTATTTTGGACGGCAAAAAAGGCGCTCCATTATCAATATCATTAACAAATCCGTGTATATCGTTATTATTTTTGGCCATCAGACTTGATGTACCATTTCTCTTGTCAAACAAAAGATAATTGAGTCTCTCCTTAGGCTGGATATTATCAAAATAATCTGCAATATGCGTTATCTGCAACAGAACAAAATCTTCAGTTTCGCCTTGAATAGTTCCACCGACAGAGACTTTCCTTATATTTCCATCAAGTTGCAAAAAATCACGAACCTTAATATACCCAGTCAGACTCTCTGTCGGGATTTCATACAAAAATTCCCCAGCAAGTGTATATACCAAAACTTTACCATTAATATCAACAACTGTAAACTTTCCACTTATATCATCATAATGAGACATACGTACTGCCTGGTACTCACCATACGCCCTACCTATCCTGCTGAAGCGGTTTATAAATTTACCTGATACATCAAAGTTATAAAGAGGGCTTCTGCCCATTTTTGGGGGTAAAGACAAATCCTTTCTTTGTTGGCACCAGATCAAATTGCTTATAATTTGGCAAAAATATGGTATCAGTTTCTAATGCAATACAATCCAAATCAGATACATACTCACTTAAATCAATACTCCGGCATTGACCATCAACAGCCTCCTCAACATTAATTGTAAATATTTTATCACTCGAAGTACCATTATCATTGCACGAAACCATAATTGCACAAGCAATCATAATGGCACCTCATAGAATAATTTCAAATTAAATACACCTTTATTTTAGCAAAAAACTGATTGAGTTAGGGCCTTCATTGCATAACAGATCCAAGATTGACAGATTGCCAATAAAGCCCCCTTTATTTGAAAAGACTTGGTAATAAGGTCTCTCTATTTGCAAACGCTGCAAAAGATTCTCACCTTTATATTTTGGATGTATTACCTCCCTCAAATCTGTTATTCCCTTATCTTGTGCATCGGCAGATTTCCACTCCTCAGTAAAATCTATTTTTGCCGACAGGCCTATCATCTCACAGAAAAGTTCAAGCAACTTGCTGTTAAGATTGAACAGATACTCCTCACCGCTCTCCAGAATGGCCATTATATCATCTCTGTAATACTCATAGAACGGAGTTGTCATATAGGCGGCATCCATAGCCCTACTGTGTTGTTGCACCCAGGGTTTTGAGTAATCTATCTTAACTTTATCAATCAGCAATTTATGTGTACGGATACTCTCTGATACAGCTTCATCACTACCCCTTAATACAGGCACACTCAAACTAAGCAACCCGTTGGCACCATAAATGTGACAACGGGTTCTATATGATTGTTTTTGAAAAATCTCGCACCTTTCAACAAGTACCCGCTCTGAGTTTGCAATAGCTGCAAAATACTCAACGGGTGCGAAATAGGCAGTACTCAAAAGAGAGCAGTCAAACTGCCTGTCGGTTTGAGATGCTCTACTACTCATCTGATCCTTTTCCGGCATTGAATCCAATGATTCCTCTGCTTGAAGCCGCAATAAAATCAAGGATTGTTCTCTTCTCAACACTCTCCTCAAACTCAGCTTCAATTTTTTTACAAGCATCAGAAACATTCAAATTGCTCTGATAAATGACCTTATAAATATTCTTGATTGTCTCTATCTGCTGTGCAGTAAAGCCTCTACGACGCAATCCAACTATATTTATACCTGCATAAGAGAGAGGTTTTCTTCCAGCAAGTGCGTAAGGCGGCACATCCTTGCCAATGGCAGAATCTCCGGCAACCATTGCATGTGTTCCAATCTTTGAGAATTGGTGCGCCATAGAACCACCGCCTATAATTGCCCAGTCATCAACCTCAGTTTCCCCGGCCAATCCAACATAACTTACAAGAATACAATTATTTCCCACTACGCAATCATGAGCCACATGCGCGTACGACATTACAAGAGTATTATTTCCTACAATAGTCTTGCTCTTTCCGCTTGCAGCAGTACCCCTGTTGATTGTTGCACACTCCCTTATAGTTACATTATCGCCAATCTCAACATAAGAAACCTCATCATTGAATTTCAAATCCTGAGGTATTGCACCTATGACAGCACCAGGGAAAATTTTGCAGTTCTTGCCAATCTTAACATAGTCAAAGATTGTAACATTAGGACCAATCCATGTTCCCTCACCAATCTCAACGTGCTCAGCAATTGTAGTAAATGCCTCAACCTTAACATTTTCTCCAATCTTGGCATTAGGGTGAATTATATTTAAATTTTGCATATTCTTGTTTTTAAGAGGTTTCAGTATCCGATTATTTTCAATTATCTATTTGTTTTTAATGACCTGTGCTACCATATCGCTCTCACAAGCCAATGTATCACCAACATAAGCCTCGCCATGCATACATACGATAGAGCGTCTCAAAGGCTGTGTAATTGTAAGTTTAAACACAAGAACATCACCTGGAACAACTTTTCTCTTGAATTTTGTATTATCAATTTTTGCAAAATAAGTGGAGTACTTCTCAGGCTCTTCCAAGCCATTGAGAACAAGAATACCACCCACTTGAGCCATAGCTTCAACAATAAGCACACCAGGCATAACAGGCTCCTCAGGGAAGTGACCCAAGAAGAAACCCTCATTTACTCCAATAGTCTTGATTCCAACTACATAATCTTCGCCTACCTCTGTAATTCTATCTACCATAAGGAATGGTGGACGGTGAGGCAAAAGTTTTTTAATACCATTAATATCTATTACAGGTGCCGCATTGGGATCATAATGCGGAATAGTGTTATTGTTCTCCATATCCTATTATTTATTGTTTTAAAATCTGTTTGCTTCAATTGCACTGCGCAAAGAGTCCCTTACAGCCTTTGCCACCATAGTATTTATACCGTGACCCGATTTGTATGCAATTACCTTACCGTTAAATGGGACACCGACAAGAGAAAAATCGCCAAATACATCCAGTACTTTATGTCTTGAGCATTCATTCGGATACCTCAACTCAAGGTGGTTCAAATAACCTTCAGGAGCCCTCTCCAAAGATTCTGCCCCAAACAGAGAGGCCAATCTGTCAAGTTCCTCCTGAGGAACAGGATGCTCAACAATTACAATTGCGTTATCAAGGTCTCCACCCTTTATAAGATTATTCTTGAAAAGAGGCTCCAGTTCATGGAAAAATACGAATGTTCTGCAAGGAGCAATATCATGGGCAAAATCCGTAGATACATCGTAGCGTGCATACTGGTTACCAAGAACTTTAGAGTTGAAATCAACCATAAGATCAACAGAGAAATGGTCATCCGGCAAGATTGTTATCTCAGAACCGGTCTGTTCATTCCTGTAATGAATCTTTTGTTTGATATCATAAACAACCCTCCCGGCATCCTGTTCCTGCAATCCGTCCTTGCATATTGCCTCAATGTAAGGCAATGCACTTCCATCAAGGATTGGCACCTCCTGAGCATCTATTTTTACAAGTGCGTTATCAATTTTAAGGCCGTAAAAAGTGGCCATAAGGTGTTCAAGTGTAGATATTTTAACATCACCTTTTTCAAGAGTTGTACCACGAGCTGTGGTAGTAACATAATCAACCACAGCATCTATCACTGCATCATCTCCAAGATCTACCCTCTGAAATTTTATTCCGTGATTTACAGGCGCAGGCTCAATGCTCATTGTTACCATACGTCCTGTATGGAGGCCTTTGCCTTTAAACTCATATCTGTTTTTTAGTGTATGCTGTTTTTCCATCTATCCTGCTTCTCAATCATTGTTATATAAAGTAAACTCTCAACTTACAAAGCTAATAATTTTAACTTAAATTTGAAATGATTGACCGCTAAAAAACATTAATACCTACTTAAAAACCATTAAAATATTAGAGAATTATACACC
This sequence comes from Bacteroidales bacterium, assembly GCA_017555925.1. The sequence goes on from JAFZFL010000145.1 coordinate 9,482, forward strand.
TGTTTACACATTTACACCATAATCAAATAATAATTTGTTCCTCAACGGAGTGTTACAACTACCAATACAGGATTAGATTCAATTGTTAGTTTTGAGGCAACCATCTTCATTTTCTCCGAAGTACTAAACTCCGCCATTTCTATAAACTTACCAGCATCAACAAACTGATACATTTTTTCATTTTTACAATAACTTGGGAAGAATGGCATACCTCCGTCTATATCATTCTTAAAACCGGCCATTTCATAATATTCATCATATTTCAGGGTGTAAGTTCGCTTACTCTGTTTATCATATACACTATTTGACAGTCTATACTCAGAACCTATATTTGCAAATTCAGAACGGGGGAAAAGTGTAATAAGAGTAATAAAATTATCCGTTTCAATAAATCCCCCATCAAAATACCATAAGCTTGCACCTTTATATGCTCCCGTTGAATACTTTCCATATTCAATTTTATACTTTGCTCCAGTACAGCTATCAGCATCATTCAAACTATAAATTGTATCATTCAAGCCATACATTACCACCTCCCCACCAGCATCAAACAACTTCGCAGCAACCTTTGATCTGTCACCTCCATCAACTTTGTTGACATTATGCGTTTTTACCTCTTTAATATCCAATACTCTTCTCCTCAACTCTCTTCCTATTGAATCAACAAATATCAGATACTCTTTATCATTATGATGTGATGAAGATAATATATTGGGTTTTTTAAGATAAACATAGCAATTGGCCCCCAAACAAAAAGGTCTGAATGGGAGCGTATTATGAAACAAATCCATAGTACGCTTAAAATTTCCTGCAGAATCATAGAAGAGAAGCTTATCATCATCCGCAACTATAATCTCTTCAGTATCCTCATTTATGAAAGCCTTACGGACATTTACTACTTCATTAACAGCACGCCCAACAGATCCAACTTTTCTTTTGAAGGCCCCATCATAACCAAACAGCAAAGGGACTCTCTTGGGATAAATGGCAGAATACACCAGAAAACTATTATCCAAACACTGCACACTCAACAAATCCGCAGTTGGCAGAACAGATTCCCTACCCGTTTCCAAAGGAATGTAATCAACAGCAGTAGCATATGTACTCAGCAACACCACACTCTTGTCTTCATAACTTTCAGCTATATTTATTGATAACAAATCCTTATTATCACTTTTTTTAGATTCACAAGAAATCAATAAAAAGAAACAAAGCAGACATATGACACAATTAAATATCACACTGCGCATACAATACCGCACTACCATATCCTTTGAGAAAATGTCCCATCTTCCTCCAATAAATATTGACATTCTTGACATCCCATACACATCTCATAATATTGTATAAATATCCGTCCCCTAAATTTGTAACCCCAGATGAAAACGACATTTGATGTGACCCCCAAAAGTTGGACGGTTTAACATTATTAAGAGGCGCTCTTAGATTGGAATAAAGCTCGGTATTGTACCGGGCTTTTTCCATTTAGCCTCAGTTTGATTCGATCATTATTGTAGTAGCGTATATACTTAAC
>JAFZFL010000146.1 GCA_017555925.1 Bacteroidales bacterium
AAGGGTACATGTGGGAGCGGGCAGATAAATGTTGTGGTGCGCTGCTTTATGAGGGATATTGCTCTCAAGTCTGTGGTTCATGAGACTCTGGTTGAGGATATAAATCTCTATATAGTGAATTCTGCCGGTGATATGGTATATCACGGGTATTATGAAGATCTGTCCGGAGTGGTTGCCCGGACATATAAAGATATGGAGTGTACCCTTTATGTTGTTGCAAATGCAGGACGGGAGTTGATTGCAAAGAGTGAGAGTGAACTTCATAATATGGTATACCTCATATCTTCATTTGATGATATGGTAAGTGAGAATGGAGGAGTCCTTATGACGGGTAAAACTCAGGTGCTGCTCTCTTCGGATGGAGATGTTGTAAATGTGGAATTGGAGAGGTGTATTTCCAAAATCGTTTTGAGCTGCAATTTTGACGGATTGGATAAAGATATTTGTATTAATGTTAAGAGTGTCGGCCTCAAGAATGTGCCTAATGCAATTTATCCGTTTAAAGAGAGCAGGATAGAGGAGGCATCAGCTTCAATTGATGGAGCTGTGGTAACATCTCCTTCAGTGCAGGTGCTCAATGAGGGGATTGTATTTTACCAGTATGAGAATATGCAGGGTGTACTGTTGCCCGATAATGGAGACCAAAAGTTGAAAGTGTGGCCTGAAGAGGATATTTATAGCAAAATATGCAGCTATATTGAGATTGTTGCAGATTATTTGTCACCAAGAAAACGGGGAGAAATAATCTACAGATTCTATTTGGGAAGAGATATGACTTCAAATTTTGATGTCATTAGAAATACCCAGCACAATATTCTTGTTTCATTTGAAGGGGAGGGGAGTGTTGATGAGACAACCTGGCGTGTGGATAATGGTGCAATAATGGATCTTGTTACATCTCTGACAGTTACTCCAATGGAACATACATTTGACAAGTGGGGCAGTACTCTACAGCTGCAGACAGAAATTTTGCCCGTGACAGCCAATGACAAGAGCCTTGTATGGCAAAGTTCAGATGAAAAGGTGGCTGTAGTTGATGCTTTTGGCAGGGTGACTTCGGTAGGTGATGGAAGTTGCAGGATAACAGCTACAACTTGCGACGGTTCAAATATTGTTGCCGGATGTGACATTGATGTTGATGCAAAGATAGAGGTTACTTCAATAGCCATCTCAAAGAAGGATATAGAGTTGTGTAACGGGATGGAGTGCCGGTTAAAGGCAACCATATATCCGTCTGATGCTACGTTCAAGGGGGTAATATGGAAGAGCTCGAACGAAAATATGGTTACAATAGATACAACCGGAATGGCAATTGGCGGAAAAGAACTGGGCAACTGTTATATATATGCAATAAGCGCAGACAATAATAATATTGTAGACAGCTGCCGGGTAACTTCGAGGAAAAAGGAGCGTGTTTCAATCAGGGGTGAAAGAACCATATATATGAAAGTGGGAGAGAGTTACCAGCTTACATGGTGGTCAGATCCTGAAGACGCCAAGGTTACTTTCAAGTCGAGCAATTCGCCTTGTGTTACTGTTGATGAGTATGGTGTGTTGAGGGGAATCCGTCCTACGAGAACGGTTATACATATGTTTGTATTTGGCTCATATGACATTTATTATGTAGAGGTAGAAGAGGCTGAATAACTATATGGCAGGAGTATTTCTAAAATTCAGGAATCCTGCCATATTTTTTGGTTATTCCGCGTGGAAATCTCTTTATTTTGTCTCTTATGAAGAGCAGAGGAGAGGAGGCGTCATCCATCTTTAAAGGGCTGTTGTCATATTTTATGGCATTTATTATTTGGGCAGCACCTCCTGCCGGTCTTTTTATGAATGGTCTGAAAACAATATTTGCAAGAGGGTCATACCAGCTGTGCATGGTTATTATCCCTGTATCTACAATGCCTGGATCTGCACCATAAATCTCTATTTTTGGAGTGCCTGCAGATGTGTTCCTTTTATTGAACCTGTCGGCCAAAGAGAGGGTATATAGTGCAAGCATAAGTTTTGAGTCGCTATATCTTATAAGGCGTTTGAACAATCCTTGTGGTTGCGGTTTGTCAGAGGGGGTAAATCCTCCTTTTGCACTTCTCAATGCCCTGTTATGGTTGGCAGTATGTATCGTGCAGGATATGGTGTTGATAATTTTCCCATCAATATGTTCAAGCAGGTTTTCGGTTATTCTTCTTGGAGAGATATAATTTACCTGCATGGATTTTTCATATCCGTCGGGAGTAATGGTGAATTTGTCTGCAATCATTCCTGCATTATTGAGCAGAAGAGAGATGCATTGTCCGTTCAATGACTCTTTTATGCAGTTACAAAAACTCTCTGCAGAGGATAGTGATGTGAGATCAAGCTTATAGAAATGAAACTTTTCTCTTTTGTGGGAGTTAATGGCAGAGAGCAGTTCATCCTTTTTGGACTCACTCCTGTAGGATGCATAGATGGTATAACCATTGTCCGCAAGATATTTGCATATCTCTTTCCCGATGCCTCCTGTCGCTCCTGTTATTACTGCTATCTTTTCAGCCATTTCTGCTATATGTGTTTCAAATTTAATTCTTTCTACTTTTTTAGGCAGGCGGTTTTTCTTCTTGCCCACATCTTGAACCACTCCGGAAGAATGGAGTATACAGGTTTGAACAATCTGTTTACGATGCCGGGGATATACTCTCTCTTATTGGTGAAAAAGAGCTTTTTGAGGGCATTTTTCACAAGTCTCTCCGGCCTGTATATAACTCCAATGTTAACACCAAGTTTCTGGAGATTCTTTGGCAGTCTGTAGAGATCTGTAGCTACAGCTCCGGGTGAGACTGTCATTACATGAACGCCATACTCTTTAAGTTCAAGTCTGAAAGCCCTGCTCATAGTCCTTATGTAGCTTTTGGAAGCTGTATAGAGTGATATGCCGCAGAATGGTGTATGTGCCGAGATTGAAGACATGTTGAGGATATAGCCTTTTCGGCGTTCTCTCATCTTCTCTCCAAACAAACGGCATAACATGGTTACTGTATATACATGCAGGTTTACTATTGTTGAAACCCGTGAAGTGGAGCAATCAATTATATCATTGAAGAAAAAGATGCCGGCGTTATTTATAAGCACCTCTACCTCAATGGATTTGCCATTGCAGTAATCAAAAAGTTCCTGTGCAGATCCGCTTCCCGACAGATCTTTGCATATAGCATGCACCTCTATATTGTTGTGGCAGCTGCGGATATTTGCTACAACTGCATCAAGTTGCTCCTGCTGGTTGCTTACAAGAAGCAGATTGTATCCGTACTCCGCAAGCTGTTTGGCATAGTGAAGTCCCATTCCCGAACTTGCTCCTGTTACCAATGCCGTCTTTTTACCTCTTGGCTGCTGTTCCATCTTCTCCATATTTTTCTTCATGTCGGTTGGAAAACTCTTTACTGCCGGTTGGCCCATCTCTTCTCAAGAGATTCAATTTCACGTTTCAATCTGTTTGGTATCTCCTCATTGAGATGTTGGTGGCATGCCATATTTTTTGTATACATCCTTCCAATACAGTAGTTGGAGTGTCCGCAATTGCACCTTTCGTATCCCTGTTTGAGGTCATTCACAAATGATGGGTTGTTAAGCAGTGCCCGTCCCATCTGAACAAACTCAAAACCATTGTCAAGAACCTTTTCAATGCTCTCTCTCGATACAAGCCCTCCAACATATATAAGCGGCAAATCTGGGATTGCCTCTCTGAACTTGAGGGCATCCTCAAGGAAGTATGCCTCCTGGAAAGGAACTGTAGGAATCATGAATTTTCCCACCATTTTAACTCCATATTTGAGCCACCAGATATTCATGTAGTGGGTAAGTGTCTTTATAGGCATTGCTCCGCGCATTACATACATGGGAGCTTTGCTTACAAATCCTCCGCTCAGTACAAGCCCATGAACACCGAGATTCTTAAGCTCTTTGGCAATTTCAAGACCCTCTTCAATTCCGTTTCCACCCTTGAACCCGTCGCGCATATTGGTTTTGGCAACTATTGCCATATCACTCCCGGCTGCCTCCATTACCTCGTTCATACACATCTGCATGAACTTCATCCTGTTTTTGAGAGGACCGCCATACTGGTCTCTTCTTCTGTTTGTGTATGGCGAGAGGAACTGGCTTATAAGATAGCCGTGTCCGGCGTGGATCTCAACGCAATCAAATCCTGCCTCCCTTGCCAATCTTACACCATTGCCAAAAGATTTGGCCATTTCAACCATTTCATTCTCCTTCAAACCTCTATGGAAAGTTGGAGAGTAAAGGTTGAATCCTGTTGATGCAGATACAGGAGTGCATTTTGTGAACTCCCTATGACTCATATTGCCACAATGGCCTATCTGTATTGACGTTGCTGCGCCCTCTTTATGGATGGCATCTGTCATTTTCCGCAAGTCGCCAATAATCTCTGGTCTGAGCCACAACTGGTCTGCAAACGAGAGTCCGCTTTGGGTTACAGATGCATAGGCTACTGTAGTCATTCCAACACCTCCGGCTGCTACGCTTGTATGGTAATCAGACAACATCTTTGACGGGTTGTTGTTTGTTGCCATATTCTCAAATGCAGCGGAGCGGATAGTCCTGTTGCGTATGGTAAGCGGACCTATCTTGCCTGGTGTAAATAGTATTGAGTTGCTGTATTTTTCCATTTTTATTCTGCTTAAAGAGTTCTATAGAGATGTTATTGTCATATTAAAATCATCAATAAATAAAAGGAATAACCCTTTTCAGGCTTTTGCCCTCCATCTCCTCTTTAAATTCAATCTTATATTTTTTGTATATGGTATTGGCGCGTGGAACCAGATTGGCAAATGTCCATAAAGCAAAAACTGCTCCAGCCCAACTCCATGTAAGTATTGCAAATCCTATCCATTCCATAATCTCTCCCAGATAATTGGCCGAAGTAACATAGTTGTACATTCCGCCTTTGGGCAAATAGTGTTTTGTATCACCTGGCTTGCGCAATCCTCTTATAATTTTGTCTGACTGGAGGTTTATGAAAAAACCTGCAATGAAAATGGCCGTTCCGCAAATGAACTGCCAGCTGCACAGCCACTCGGCAGGATATCTGTCGGCCGGTGAAATATAGAATAGCCATCCTCCCTGCATAAGGGCGTTGAGAGTGTTGAATGTTGCTCCCATTGCCACTATTGAGAGAGGCATTCTGCTGTTACCCTTCAAAAGCAGTGGAAAAATGAAGGATCTCTGGAAGTAGTGTGTCTGGAAAATAAGGAAAATAACCAACAGGGCAGGTTCCCAGCACCG
>JAFZFL010000147.1 GCA_017555925.1 Bacteroidales bacterium
CCAAATTCAATAAAGATCTTTCCCAAAGCTCCTGTTACAACACAAATTGCCATGAGATAGAAAACAGTATTCAGCAAAAGGTCGTGAGCTGTTTTCATAATGGTATTAAGCATATTTGGAGTACCCATCTGAGAACCCAAATAGTAAAAGATTCCACCTACAATCAACAGGCAGGGAACACCTGTAGGAATGTATTTTGAAATAGATAGTTTTTTCATTGTCAAGTTCTGAACTTTATTTTATTATTTACGCATCATTATTTTTCCGTCTCTCTAACTTAAGGATATTCATTTTCCATTTCAATCCCACATCTATAACAGAGCCTTTGTCCTGCATTGTTCCATATGGATTTCCATTAGTACCTGTAGAGTAGAAATATGTTGCATGCAGTCTCAAATTATTGTTTCCTTTAAGCGGGAAGTACTCCACTCCTCCGCCGTACAGTGTAAGTTCTGTTCCTGGAAGCACACAAAAATCGGCTATGTTGTCGGTTTTGTTCACATCATAAGTTACCTTTCCAAAAAGTTTGAATTTTTCACCCACGTTATATGAGACTTCACCCATAAACGAACAATCTTTAAACAGGAAGGTCTGATGCGATGTGGCGCGGTTCATAAAATCAAGATAAAAATGCAAATTACCAAAGCGGAGATAGTTGCCCAATGCAATGTAATTGATGAATTTGCCCTTTTCATACTCAATCATATTTACAGACCAGGCCGTATTGAACCAATCATGTATTCCGTACCACATAAAGTTATATGCGTACACATCATCATTGCATACGCTTCTGAAAGGGCTCTCACACACCTGGAAGTGGAACTTGTTCCTTCCACTATTCATCAGATAAGATGCACTCACTCCAAACTGATAACATGGAATGTTGTTCCAGAACTCTGAACATGTATACAAATCAATAGGCGCCCTGTCGTACTCGAATCCTCCTATAGATACCACCTGCTTACCGGCAGACAGATCCCAATGCTTACATGGCGAATATATAAGATAGATCCAGTCTGTAGCATCAAAGAAACTTTGGGAAGAGTGGGATTTGTTCAAACGCTGTCTGTAAGAATAGGTGATTTTTTTACTTATTTTTCCGTTAAGAATCAAATTCAGATATTTTCCCTTAAAACCGGTATTGTCAACGACCTTCTCCCCATCTACTCCCTCATACTGATAATCTACCCTCACTTCAGCCTGCAGATTCAACAAATGATCCTGTTGCGCATAAGCAGATTCCCACATCAAAGTGACAGCAAGCAGAGCAAAGATTACTAAAGTTATTTTTCTTCTCATTTTTTAAGTTTATCCTTACAGATTGTTATATATAATGCAGCGCAAATATAGATTATTTACATCTATTTAGAAAAATTTATTTCACTTTTGGGAAATCATCCTTCAATGTTGTATAATGTGGCGACTCATGCTCCTTTCTGTTTTTTATATAGCCGCAACCCAAAGAACCCAACTTTACAGTACCCTTTCCATAAGACCCATTAATTGAATCCATTGCCTTCATAAGCCGGCTCTCCCTCTCATATTGCGCCACATCCTCAAACAGCGACCCTGTAACGCCATCTTCCGGCACAATTCCAGATGCTGTAACACCAGCTTTCTTATAACCGCACCCCTTAACGAATATACGGCGTGCCGCATTTACTGCAGCCTCCACAATCTTATTGGTACTGTTTGTAGGTATCTGAAACGACACCAGCTCATTGGCATAAACCTGCTCAATATCGTTTTTGAAACGGTTGGTCCGCACAAAAACTGCAAGGTTTGAACATGCCGACCTCTGCCTCCGCAACTTGTCGGCGGTCATTGTTGCAAAAGTGGCTATCTGCTCCGTAAGCTCATCCAAATCATATATCTCCTTTGAGAAACTGCGGGTATTGCTTACAGACTGGTTTGCAACAACAACATCTTCAAATTTTATTGTCGGCACGCCCCTCAGCTCCTTCCATGTCCGCACACCCATAATTCCAAAAAGATACTGCACTTTAGACTCATCCAACAGTGTAAAATCGTAGGCACTCCTCACACCCATACTATGCAATTTGACCACAGTACGCGGGCCTATTCCCCAAACATCCTCTATTGGAAATTTTTTAAGCACTTTCTCTATATCCTGGCTCCTGTGCATATAACACCCACCTTTAAGTTTAGGATACTGCTTGCACAGCTTTGCCGCTATTTTTGCTAATGTTTTAGTGTGCGAAACACCAACAGAAACGGGAATACCTGTATATCTCAAGCACTTGCCGGAGAGATTTTTTGCAAAAGCGTCAAAATCAATATCCATCCCCCGCAAATCGAGAAAGGCTTCATCTATCGAATAGACCTCAATTGCAGGAACTGCCGAACGGAGAACCTGCCTTACTCTGTTTGACATATCACCGTAAAGGGGCATATTGCCAGAAAAAACCGTAACGCCATACCTCTTTACAATATGCTCTATCTTAAAGAGCGGATCTCCCATTTTTATCCCGACAGCCTTTGCCTCATTGCTTCTGGCTATAGCACAGCCATCATTGTTTGAGAGCACAATTACCGGCTTCCCATTGAGGTCGGGACGGAAAACCCTCTCACAGGAGACAAAAAAATTGTTACAATCGGCAAGAGCAAACATAACAGCAAAGAGTTTACATCTTTTTGATTACATAGGTCACAATGCCCCAAATTGCAAACTCATCCTCTTTTGAAATCACTATTGTCCTATATTTTGGATTTGAGCTGTTCATTGGCACAAGCCTTATCTCATCAGGAGCTATCTCTACAAGTTTTACCGTAAACTCCCCATCAATATAGCAGATTGCCTTACATCCGTCAAAAGGAGCAATACTCTTGTCAACAATAAGTATATCGCCATCCTCCATACCGGCATCAACCATAGAGTAGCCGTCCACTTTAAAATAGAATGTAGATGCAGGATGTCTTACAAGCATTCCCTTAAGATCGAACTCCTCCCTAACCTCCTCCGCAGGAGAGGGAAAACCGGCCTTTACATCGCCCAACAGAATACCATCCCATTCTGAATTGTCTATAGCTTTAGGTTCAAATATACCCATACTTATCTGAGTCTGTTTTTCAAAAAATTTGTTCTTGAATATAAATAAAAGAGAAGAACACCCGCCAGATTAACTCCAAATGCCACCCAAAAGGCATGATGATAACCCAAATGTTCAGCAACACTGCCTCCCACAAGAATACCTAACCCCACACCAATATCCCAACTCACAAGCAGAGTTGAATTTGCCGTACCCCTCTGCTCATTTGAAGCAAGATTAATGAACATTGTCTGAAACGCCGGAAACATATGTCCGTTACCCAATCCTATTACAAGAGCTGCCCCATAGTATCCCCAACAGTTATGCAGTGCGGCAAACAGAAGATAACCCAGTAGTGCCACCACCACACCACCAGACGCATTCTCCACCACTTTTCCATCTCTCAAAGATCTGTTTCCTATAAGGCGAGACAAAATAAGACCTGCAGAGAGCAACATAAAGAAGAGACCTGTGCCACCTGTTATTCCCAGCTCATTCTTGCCATAAATTGCAATATATGTAGAGAGCACTCCATAAGAGAATGAGTAACATATCATACAGAGGCCCTGACTCCATCCCTTAAGGAGCAGAAACCTGTCGAGAGAGACCGGAGCCTTATCCTTTGTCATTTGCCTTGGTTTGAGGTCAAGGGTGTAATTTATACACAAACCTGCAAATGCAACAAGCAGAGCTATTATGAAAAACACATTATAACTTTCACATACACCATAAATCAATAATGCGACAGTTGGGCCTATGGCAGTTGCTATGTTATTGCTTAATCCGTAATACCCTATCCCTTCTGCCCTTCTTTTGGGATGAAGCACATCTATTGCCACAGTACTGTTTGAAACAGTAGATGCACCGAATGGGGCTCCATGCAAAGTTCTTACTATTGCAAAAAGCAACAGCGATCCTGCCACAATGTAACCCGCAAAAAGAAGTGTAAATAAAAAATAGCTTGCCAACAGCACTGTGCGCCGTGGGAAGCTATCTACCAGGAAACCGCTGAAAGGTCTTATAATTAGGGCTGTAAGTGTATATCCGCTAAGCACTATGCCTATCATCTGCTTATCAGCCCCAAATGTTTCGCTCAAATATAGGGGCAAAAGGGGAGTAAGGAGCATGAACGAAAAAAATATCATAAAGTTCGCGCTCCACACCTTCAAGTAGTTGCTGTTCCACAACTTGATCTTTTGGGCATCCCCCTTTTCCATTGCAAATTACCTGTACTTTCTATTCAAAAGAGTATTTTGCGCCATACTCCAACATCTGTTTCAAGAAATCGTCATTGTATACCACTTTATAATCCACAACTTTTCCATTCTCCTCAACAGGAACAATATCAGGATTGACAAAGCCTTTGTACGATTTCAATTGCAAAGAAGCATAACGCTCCCTAACCTCTTTATGAAGTGCAGGATCTATATTTATTGCATAGGTCTCAATCAGATTCTTGCCGGCCTGATAATCTCCTTCAGACTTTATCCTCTGAATCTCTGCAAGAAGTTTTCCAAAGAGAACTCTCAAAGCTTCATAATCATTAATCACAAAATAGGTTTTGCCATCACGCTCTCTCTTCTCAATCACATCTTTCTCTGCACCTGCATTATTCTCCTTAAGGCCCTGCTCATAACACCAGTCGGCAATAAGTTTTCTATCCTGCATATGAGCTTCCGTATTTGTCTTGCCCAACTCTACTCTATTGAACTGGGTAAACAGACCATTTACTATCTGACCAAGGAATTCTGCCTTGTATGCCTCTGCATCCGGTACTATACCCAACTCCACCATTTTTGGATCTGCAAGATAATATAATGCGAACAAATCGGCGCGAGCCTCCTCCAAAGCTGAGTTATACTCTCCCAATGCACTTGATGATACTCCAGGCAACAACTGTCCTGAACCATGACCAAGACACTCATGCAGATCGGTATGCAAATCACCTGTAATACCTTTATACTTCTTAATCAAAGTTTTGTCTGCATCATCCCAATAAAACTCATCTGTAGCACTTTTTGGTGCCTCCTCCGCTGCTTTATTGTATGCATCGGTTATGTTGGCAATTGTAACAGATTTTGAACCATAATCTTTTCTGATCCAGTTTGCATTGGGCAGATTGATGCCTATTGCAGTATATGGGAAGCAGTCACCGCCCAAACTTGCAACAGTGATGACCTTTACCGACACACCTTTCACTTTCTCTTTCTTGAAACGGCCGTCAATTGGAGAGTTGTCTTCAAACCACTGTGCATTTTCACTGATAATCTCAGTCCTCTCTGAAGCCTTCATATCCTTGAAGTTCACAACAGATTCCCATGTAGCTTTTCTTCCTAACGGATCATTGTAATCCTCAATAAAGCCATTTACAAAATCCACCTGTGAAAGAGTATCCTGAACCCATGCGACATTATACTCGTCCCATGTCTTCAGACAACCTGTCTCATAATATTTTATAAGTTTGGCAATATAATCTTTCTGGGCATCATTCTCGGCATATTGTACAGCATTGTTCAAATGTTTGATAATCTCTTTTATACTGTTGCTGTACAATCCGTCAACCTTATATACAAGCTCCTTTATCTTGCCATTCTCCTTAACAAGTTTGCTGTTAAGGCCGTATGAAACAGGAGTGGTATCTTTAGGATTTTCCATCTTCTGATAGAATGCGTTGGCCTCATCCTTGGTGATATTTCCGCAATAGAAGTTTACGGCAGAACCCTTGAGCAGATCCTTCTCCTTACCTGTATACTTGCGTTGGGCATAGAGTTCGGAATCAAAGATTACAGGAAGAAGCTCTGCACAAGCCCCGGCCTGTCCTGTAGCCTCCATAAGGCTCTTGAAATACTCCTGAGAGCATTGTGGAATTATCTTGTCCTCCGCATAATGATGGTGAATACCATTACTGAAAAAGACTCTCTTTACATAAACAAGGAAATTCCTGTACTCCTCACACTCTTTGTCGCCATCATAATTGTTGATAATAGTCTCAAGACTCTTTCTTATCTTAAGATTGTACTTGCAGTTCTGGTCAAACAAAATGTCTCTTCCACACTTTCCGGCCTCGCTCAAATGATAGATCAGAGCCTTCTGGTTAAAGGACAAATCATCCCATCCGGGAATCTGATAACGTATTATCTGCAAGTCTGCAAATTCATCAACCACATACTTGAATGGTTCCTCTTTGGTTTGCACAGAGTTTGAGCATGACGCAGCAATCATACCCAAACCGCATAAAAATGCCATAGTTTTTAATCTCATTATAATAGTTTTTTGTTAAATTCCCGTTTTTGCCTCCTCTTCCTTATCATCACCCTCATCCTTGGGCAGATTATCTTTGGTATCAAACCAGTTACGTACAAAATCATACCCTTTTATAAAGTATTTTATGATATACTCAAGTGAGCATATCTTTTCTACAAGCCTGTTCAAGTATGTAACCGGATTCATAGCTTCCTTAAAAGCCTCCACATTGCCTTCAAGCTCATACTCCTTGATGGCTATAATATTGCGTAACCTCTCGCGGGCGGCTTTAAGTTCCTGAACATTGGTAATTCTACTGTAATCTATACCACTCCCGTAATTGTTCCTGAATATTCTATTTCTGTCCATCATCAAAGAAGAGTTTTATGAAGATTCTTATCAATTGGTTCACAAACAGACGTTTGCGCAAAATATACAAAACAAGTACAGCTAAAAGGAATATTATCCCCATTATTGTAAAGCCTAGAGCTGTAGAGCCTAATGCCTCACCAATGGCATAACCGGCGGCAAGACCCAGCATCTGGAGTGCTACTGCGGCAACAACCGCTGCCACCGTAATGAACAGAATTGTATTGAAAAGAGTGGAGAGTCCCTCCACCCCTCTCAATTTATACTCATCTACCTTAAGGTTCACATACTCCTTTACAGAATCTTTCACATCGTCAAAAGGAGCGGTCGGTTTCAGGTTATCGGCCATAATAAGAAAGTTTTTTCCAACAATTAATCAAATCGGGTAGTTCGGACAGATC
>JAFZFL010000148.1 GCA_017555925.1 Bacteroidales bacterium
GGAGATTTGATGGATGCGAATAAATTCGGTTTTGTATTTGTCCTTCAAATTCTTCCAACCATCATATTCTTTTCGGCACTTACAAGTCTCTTCTTTTATTTGGGTATTCTTCAGAAGGTTGTGTGGGTAATGGGCTGGTGCCTGACAAAGCTTATGAAGCTGTCGGGAGCCGAATCTTTATCTTGTGCTGGCAATATATTTCTGGGCCAGACAGAGGCTCCACTGCTTGTTAAGGAGTATGTTCCAAAGATGACAAGATCTGAGTTGATGCTGGTTATGACATCGGGTATGGCAACAATGGCCGGTGGTGTGCTTGCTGCTTATATTGGTATGTTGGGAGGTGGCGACAGAATGATGGAGGTGGAGTTTGCAAAACATCTGCTCTCAGCCTCAGTTATGGCTGCTCCGGGTGCGATAGCATTGGCAAAGATAATAGTGCCTCAGAGTGAAGAGATTGACAATTCGGTTGAGGTCTCTTCAGACAAGATAGGTAAGAATGTGCTTGATGCAATTTCAAATGGTACTACTGAAGGCTTGAAACTGGCTGCAAATGTGGGTGCAATGCTGTTGGTGTTCTATGCACTGATTGCAGGTTTTAATTTCATATTTGGAAAAATAGGAGACATTACTTCGCTTAATGAGGTAATTGCATCTGCTACTGATGGCAGGTATACAACGTTATCGTTGGAGTTCCTGCTTTCATACATATTCTATCCTGTAATTTGGCTTACAGGTATAAGTAGTGCAGACCTTCCTTTAGTGAGCCGTCTTTTGGGAGAGAAACTTATTCTTACAGAGTTCGTGGGTTATCAGAGTATGGCAACAATGATACAGACCGGTGCATTTGCATCTACCAAATCTGTAATACTGGCAACGTATGTTTTGTGCGGTTTTGCAAATTTTGCATCAGTAGGTATACAAATTGGTGGAGTTGGCGGTATGGCCAAAGGCAAGAGCTACATATTGTCGCAATATGGTTTCAGAGCCCTGTTGGCTGCAACTTTGGTAGCACTTATGTCTGCTGCTATGATGGGAATGTTTCTTGTTTAGATTTAGATGCGTATCAGATAAATTTGCAGTTTTCAATATCTCTGAATCCAAGGAGGAAGTCTTTTACTTTCATCCTCTTCTTTCCTGCAAGCTGAATCTCATTAAGGGCAAGCAGGCCATCTTTGCAGACAACTTTCAGATAGCTCTTCTTATCTGTGATAACGGATCCTGCTGGCAAATCACTCTTGCTGTTTTCAGAGGGCTCTGCTTCATAAATCTTCATGTCAAGTTCCTTCGTTCCGTCGGTTATTGTTGAGTATGCGGCAGGATATGGAGATAGTCCACGTATAAGGTTATGTATATCTGAAACAGTATTGTCCCATTTTATGTGGCATAGCTCTTTGGTAAGTTTTGGAGCTCCACTAACTATCTCTTCAATATCTCTCTCCCTCTCCTCTGCCGGCAAGAAAAGAGATTGCGGTTTTGGGGTAAGAGTGCCTTCAACCAATCCTTCAACTGTCTTTACAACAAGGTTGGCACCTATTCCCATAAGACGCTCGTACAGACTGCCCACATTTTCATTTTCACCTATTTCACACTCTTCGCGCATAAGGATATTTCCTGTATCAATCTTTTCGTCAATCAGGAATGTTGTTACACCTGAAACCTTTTCGCCGTTGATTATGGCCCAGTTGATAGGGGCTGCTCCTCTATATTGTGGCAACAGTGAGCCGTGTAGGTTGAATGTTCCCATTTTTGGCATACTCCATACAACTTTCGGCAACATTCTGAATGCGACTACTATAAAAAGGTCTGCTCCAAGTGATGCCAATTCATCAAGGAATGTTTCATCTTTCAAAGATACAGGCTGCATTATTTTCAGGCCTTTGGATACTGCATATTGTTTTACGGCACTTTCGTTGAGTTTTAGACCCCTGCCGCTTGGCTTGTCGGGAACTGTAACTACACCAACAATATCATAGCCCTTTTCAATAAGGGCGTCAAGTGGGGCAACTGCAAACTCGGGAGTGCCCATATATACTATCTTGGGATTCATTGATTATGCGCTTTTTTTCTCAACTTGGAGAATCTATTTGAAATCTTGTGAAAGAATATCTTGTAAGCATCTGCATTGAAGAGGGCAGAGTCTCTGGTACTCTTTATTGTAAGGAAGATGCCAATTGGAATAAGTACGAAAGTTGAAATGAATGTGCCTGCAAATGGACCTATTGCACCATCATTTGCAAGTTTTTTTCCACTTATGTCAACAACCCAAT
Organism: Bacteroidales bacterium; assembly: GCA_017555925.1. The sequence goes on from JAFZFL010000148.1 coordinate 2,268, forward strand.
AGATGACAAAGAAGAGCATTGAGACTATAACAGGTGTTCCCAAGCCTCCTTTTCTTATGATTGCTCCAAGAGGTGCTCCAATAAAGAAGAAGATAAGACAGGCTAAAGAGAGGGTGAACTTTCTGTATGATTCAATTGTGGCCCTTCTTAGCGGATGGGCTGACTGAAAGAGTTCCCTTTCATAGAACCGATAGCTTGAGATCTGGTTGTTTATCACATTGGTGGCTCTGTTTATGGCGTTCTCCCTATCATGCAAGTCACCCGATGCAAATATAGTATCTATATCTATAATACCTTTATATCTGCTTGCTTTTGATGTGTCAAATTGGAATGTATAGATAAGGTTACTTGAAGAGATGGATTTGGAAAGCTGTGAATCAAGTGTTTTGTCAAAAACCTTTTTCAGCGAATCTCTGTCAATAGCCAACTGCTTGAGATCTTTGGCCATTACTTCATTGCCATAGCGGGCATCATCCGATTTCTGGAATGCATAGTTCTCCAATGGTATAATGACTTCTTGGGAAGAGAAATCAATCTTCTGGAGTGAAAGGGAGGTGTCTCTATACTCTTTTTTGTTTGTCTCCTCATAATTAATTCCGGAAAAGAGAGTAAAAATCATGCTGCTCTTATCATTTGACAGCCTTACATGTCCGGAGTCAGCTATAGTGAGACTTACATTACCTTTATTGCCGCTATGGTTATACACCATAATATTATGCATTATGTTGTTTTTGTCTCTTTCTGATATTCTGATTGAGTAACCGTCAACTCCATTGTAAAATATTCCTGTAGGAATCTTTATCTCCTCCTTTGTTTTACCAATATCGTCGCGGAGTGTATATATTTTGTTGTAGGCTACCGGTATAAGGTCATTGGAGGCAAAAAAAGCTCCTATACTGATAATCACGGATACCAGTATAAGTGGGCTTATAATCCTCTGTAGGGAGATGCCGGCAGCTTTCATGGCCAGCAACTCATTGTTTTCACCCATATTTCCCATTGTCATGATGGAAGCCAATAGAGTGGCCAGAGGAAGAGCCATAGGAATCAGGGTGGCAGAACCCCAGCCAAGGAATTCAAGAATAACTCCAAAACTGAGGCCTTTTCCAACCAATTCATCTATGTACAGCCATAGGAACTGCATTACAAGGACAAAAATCACAATGAGAAATGTCATTACGAAAGGTCCTAAAAATGACTTCAATATAAATGAATCCAATTTTTTCATTTTGCAGTTCAGATAAGCTGTGTTTTAAATTTAAGCTATTTGGCAGCGCTTGCAATCAGGGCATCCATAGCAGCTGACATGCCATCAATATATTTTCCGCCTGCAGTTGCCAGCGAAGGTTGTCCGCCACCACCACCTTGAATAAGTTTTGCAGCCTCCTTCACATCTTTGCCGGCATGGTAGCCTTGTGCCACAAGATCGTCGGTGTACATAAGGGTAAGGGTAACCTTATCCTCAAATTGGGTAACACCGATAAATGCGCTGTTCTGTGTCTCATTTTTCAACATGAAAGCAACATCCTTAATGACATTAGGCTGGAAGAATCCTTTAAGCGCCATAATGTTTACTCCATTGTAATTCTTGGCGTTCTCTATGCAGGTATTCTTGAGGGTAATTGCACGCTCTTTAAGCATCTCGTCCATATTCTTCTTGATGGAATCATTGTCTTCCATAAGTTTTGCTATACTTGCAAGAACGTTTGGCGAGTTATTGAAGAGTTTCTTGATAGAACCCATCAAATCCTCTGCACTCTCTACCAGGGTCTCAGCATGAGGACCTGTAACTGCCTCAATTCTTCTCACTCCTGCTGCAACAGCAGATTCAGATATAATCTTGAAGTATCCTATATTGCCAGTTGCGCTTGTGTGTGTGCCACCGCAAAGTTCAATGGAATCTCCGTACTGGATTACTCTCACTTTATCGCCATATTTCTCTCCAAACAGGGCCATGGCACCTTTGGCTTTAGCCTCCTCAATAGGAATATCCCTATACTCGCATTTAGGAGTATTTGCCCTTATAAGTCTGTTTACCTCTCTCTCCACACTTCTCAATGTCTTGTCATCAATCTTCTCAAAGTGTGAGAAGTCAAATCTGAAGTATGCGGCAGCAACAAGAGAACCCTTCTGTTCAATATGTGTGCCAAGTATATTTCTCAATGCATGGTGGAGAAGATGTGTTGCAGTGTGGTTGTTGGCAATATCAACTCTTCTCTCCTCATCTATTGCAGCAACAAACTCCTCTGCAGGATCAGACGGAAGACGCTCTGCTATATGTATAGGCAGACCATTCTCCTTTATAGTGTTGAGTATTCTTATTTTCTCTCCCGACAGCGACTCAATATATCCGCTGTCTCCAAGCTGTCCGCCACTCTCGGCGTAGAAAGGACTTCTGTTGAAAACAAGATGGAAACTCTCTTTATTTTTAGCTTTTACGCTCTTGTATTTAAGAATTTTTACACCCTCTTCCCTTACACTCTCATATCCGGTGAAAACTGTAACTTCGTAAGGTGCAACATCTACCCAATCACCCTCCTCTTTGGCAGTCGCATTACGGCTTCTCTCCTTCTGTTGTTTAAGTTCTTTTTCGAACTCTTGCAGATCAACAGAATATCCATTCTCCTTTGCAATAAGTTCGGTCAGGTCAATAGGGAATCCGAAAGTGTCATAAAGTACAAACGCATCTGCTCCTGAGATTGACTTGCTCTCCTTGTTCTTCTCAATAAGGGTGTCCATCATTTTGATTCCCTTCTCAAGAGTCCTCAAGAATGCCTCCTCTTCCTCTTTGATTACTTTTTCTATAAGTACCTGTTGCGACTTCAACTCAGGGAAGGCCTCTCCCATTTGGGCAACCAAAGTAGGTACAAGCCTGTACAATAGAGGCTCTGACATATCAAGGAATGTATACGCGTACCTTACCGCTCTTCTCAAGATGCGTCGTATGACGTAGCCGGCCTTTACATTTGAAGGAAGCTGTCCGTCTGCAATGGAGAAACTTATGGCTCTGATGTGGTCTGAGATAACTCTCATTGCAATTCCCACTTTATTCTCATGTTGGTACTCTTTGCCACTCAATTCTGCGATTTTGGCAATCATTGTCTGGAATACATCGGTGTCATAGTTGCTCTGTTTTGCCTGAAGAGCCATGCACAAACGCTCAAGTCCCATACCAGTGTCCACATGCTTTTGAGGTAGTGGCTCAAGTTGTCCGTTGGCTTTACGGTTAAACTGCATGAACACAAGGTTCCATATCTCAATTACAAGATGATGGCCTTTGTTTACGAGTTCTCTGCCCGGAACTTGTGCGCGCTCCTCGTCGCTTCTCAAATCAATATGTATCTCGCTGCAAGGACCACATGGACCAGTCTCTCCCATCTCCCAAAAGTTGTCTTTCTTGTTGCCGTTAATTATTCTGTCGGCAGGCAGATATTTTAGCCAGGCCTCTTTGGCCTCGTTGTCCATATCAAGATTGTCGGGAGCATAACCTTCAAATACTGTAGCATACAATCTCTCTTTGTCAAGTTTGTAAACTTGGGTAAGAAGCTCCCATGCCCACTCTATAGCCTCATTTTTGAAGTAGTCGCCAAAGCTCCAGTTGCCAAGCATCTCAAACATGGTATGGTGGTAGGTATCCAATCCTACCTCCTCAAGGTCATTATGCTTTCCGCTTACTCTAAGGCATTTTTGAGAATCTGCCACCCTTTTGTATTTGGCAGGTGAATTGCCGAGGAACCAATCCTTGAACTGGTTCATACCTGCGTTTGTGAACATTAGTGTAGGGTCATTTGTGACAACCATAGGTGCAGATGGAACTATGGTATGATTTTTAGAGTGAAAGAACTCCAAAAAAGTATTTCTGATTTCGTTTGAGGTCATAATTTTTAATCTAATAAGCCTGCAAATTTAATCTTTTTAATTTTAATTTTTATATTTGCATCCACTAATTTAGGAATTTTAGTATATGTCAGGAATGAAAAAATACAAGTTTAATGCAGATACGCTGCTTTATGAGGTTCACAAGATACCTGTCATGAAGCGCTTTTCTGCAGGATTTGTACTCTTTCTTTTGAGTTTAGTTGCCTTTGTAGGGTACTTTTTTGCATATACTCTCTATTTTGGTCTTGATACTCCAAAACTTGCTCTTTTGAAACAGGAGTCTGTAAAGCTGCAATCAAAAATGGAACTTCTTGAGAGAAAATTTGAGCAAAACAACAGAGTGCTGCTCGAGCTCCAGAGAAGAGACAACTACGTATATCGCCCGATTTTCGGAATGGAAGAGATCTCCCAGGATGTGCGTAATGCCGGTTTTGGTGGTGTAAACAGATATGCCCATCTTGAGAATCTTCCAAATTCAAGTTTCATGGTTGATATGGAGAAAAAGATGGATATACTCTACAAAAAGGCGTTTATCCAGTCCCGTTCATATGATGAGGTTGCAATTTTGTCAAAACGTACAGGCGAGATGGCATCTTGTGTTCCGGCTGTCCCTCCGGTACATTTGGATAAGGTTAGAATTTCCAGCCATTTCGGATTGAGGACAGACCCTTTTAACAAGACTCCAAAGATGCATAGCGGTATTGATTTTGTGGGCAGCAAGGGCGAGCCTATATATGCATCCGGAAATGGCAAGGTGGTTGAGGTTGCATTCAACTTCTTCGGTTATGGTAAAGAGGTGGTAATTGACCACGGTTTCGGATATAAAACAAGATATGCCCATTTGAACACCATTTGTGTAAAGGAGGGTGATATGGTTGAGAGAGGTGAACAGATAGGCGATATGGGTAATAGCGGACGCTCTACCGGAACACATCTGCATTATGAGGTGTTGTATAAGGACAACAGGGTCAATCCTTCAAACTATTTCAGTAAGGAATTGAAGGGAGAGGAGTTCCTTTCAATGGTCAAAACAAACAACAGCAAAGAGTCCTAAATGGAAAAGTACAAGTTCAATAAGGAAAAATTGGAATTTGTAGAGGTTAGGAGGGGATTAAAGTGGTGGGGTAGAAAGATATTCCAGTATTTGTTTGTGAGTATTCTGCTTGCAGTGTTATATTATTGCATTTTTGCACTTTTCATAAGTACAGAGGCCGAGAGGCAGCTTGCCAAGGAGAATAAGATACTGGCTCAGGAGTATGAGAAGCTTTCGGAGAGACTTGGCGTTCTGGATAATACGGTTTCAAATCTTAAAATTAAAGACAGAGAGATATACAGAAGTATTTTTAGTGCAGATCCTCTGATAGTCTCATTGATAAATCAGGGCAGTCCTCTTCTCGACAATCTGGATACTACAAAGGATCACGTTATAGTAAGCAAAAGCCGTGAAATGATAGTGGTGATGGAGGAGAATGCATCTTCTGTGCAGGATATGTTGAACTCAATAGTGGATGAGTGCGATTATTTGGGGAGAAGTGTTGCACATGTTCCGGCTATTCTGCCAATAAGGGATTTTTCTGTGGGACAGACAGGTGCATCAATAGGAAAGAGGATGAATCCTTTTTACAAGACGGTAACATCCCATGATGGAATGGATCTTCTGGCTGCATTGGGAACTGATGTGCTGGCTACGGCCGATGGGGTGATAGTGGAGTCTGTAAGGTCGAAACGGGGCAGTGGAAATTATGTTACGATAGATCATAAAAATGGGTATATGACAACATATTCACATTTGGGTGATGTTCTTGTCAAAAAGGGTAAGACGGTGTCAAGAGGCGAGGTTATAGGAAGAGTGGGTTTGTCGGGAATGTCATTTGCTCCACATTTGCATTACAAAGTTACATTCAATGATAAGGTGGTGGATCCCATCAACTATTTTTTTGCAGACCTTACACCTGAACAGTTCAGGGAGGTAATAGCCATTTCGTCCAATACCGGACAGTCGTTGGATTGAAAAAGAGAATATTATGCCATATAGAGAGAAAAGCATAGAGAAACTCTACTATACAATAGGAGAGGTTTCTGAAATTTTGGGTGAGAGTACATCACTTGTGCGTTTTTGGGCACAGAAATTTCCGGAATTTATAAAGCCGGCAAGGAATAAAAAGGGTAACCGCCTGTTTACAGCGCAGGATCTGGCCAATTTTAAGGTTATTTATCATCTTGTAAAAGAGAATGGTATGACATTGGAAGGGGCTGCCAAAAGGATGAAGGACAATATTACAGGTGCAGACCGGAGGGTTGAGGTAATTTCCAAGTTGACATCCATTAAGGAGAGATTGTTGGAAATATCATCTATGTTGAAGGTACAGGAGAATTAATTTTGTTTTTATTGTAAGGTGTTATGTTGGCAAAAGAGATAGTGAGGCCTATTGAGCAGTTTGCTCCACTTGCTCTACAGGAGAGTTGGGATAATTGCGGATTCTCCGTAGGTGATCCGGAGCGGGAAGTGAAAGGCGCTCTTATAGCGCTCGATTGTACAGAAGAGGTTCTGGATGAGGCTATAGAGCTTGGTTGTGATATGATAATAACTCATCACCCATTGATTTTTAAAGGGTTAAAGTCCATTACACCAGCAAATGCTACAGGCAGGATTGTCTCTAAGGCAATAAGACACAATATTGCAATATATGCAGCCCATACAAATATGGATAAGGCGGCAGATGGCGTGAGCGGACTTATGGCAAACAAGTTGGAGTTGTCAAACCGCGAGACGTTAAGTGCCGATGGCTTGGGAATTATTGGCGATTTGCGTGAACCGGTAGATGCTATGGAGTTGGTCGGGATTGTAAAAGAGAGGTTTGGAGCGGACAATTTGAGAAGTTCAGCTTTGCTTGAGAAAAAAATATCAAGGGTTGCAGTATGCGGTGGAAGCGGACGTTCATTTATTCCTGATGCCATGTCAAAAGGGGCTCAGGTCTATATTACGGGCGATATTACATACCATGAGTTTTATTGTGAGAAGGGCTTTATGGTTATGGATATTGGCCATTATTTGAGCGAATATGATGTTGTTGGTCTATTTGCTAAAATAGTTTGCGAAAATTTTCCTAACTTTGCAGTTTCAATAAGTAGAAAAAATAATAATCCTATATATTACTATTAAAGCTGAATTATGGCTACAAGTAAAAAGAATAACACAGTTGCTACTCCAATAGTGGAGGGCGAAACTTTTGCGTCATTGCAAATTGCAAAGAATCTGGACTCTGATATGAGTATGGAGACCAGACTCAGATTGCTATACAAGCTTCAACAGACCGATTCAAAGATTGATAAAATTTATCTGTTGAGAGGAGAGCTTCCATTGGAAGTGCAGGATCTTGAGGATGATATTGCCGGATTGGAGACCCGTATCTCAAACTTGAACAAGGAGATTGCTGAGGCAGAGGCGTTCATTGCGCAGAAGAAACAGGATATCATTACCAGCAAATCTCTGATAGAGAAGTATGAGGCTCAAAGGAACAATGTAAAGAATAACAGGGAGTATGATTCATTGTCTAAGGAGATAGAGTATCAGGATCTCGACAGACAGTTGTCTGAGAAGAAGATAAAGGATACTACACGCCTTATGGCAGAGAAGAAAGAGGTATTGGCTGCAACTTCGGAGGTTCTCGAGGGCAGACGTATAGATCTTGTAAACAAAAAACAGGAGTTGGAGTCTATTATTGAGGAGACTCAAAAGGATGAAGAGATTCTTTTGAAAGAGTCGGAGGAGATTCAATCACAGATAGAGGTAAGATTGTTGAATGCTTACAAGAAGGTAAGAACAAATACACGCAACAAAATGGCAGTAGTTACCATAAAAAGGGATGCCTGTGGCGGATGTTTTAACAAGATTCCTCCTCAAAGGCAGTTGGATATTGCATCAAGCAAAAAGATTATTGTTTGCGAGTATTGCGGAAGAATTCTTGTAAATCCGGAATTTGAGAACGAGTAGTCTATGTATATCCCCATTCGGGGTTAGTTGATGACATATAGGACAAACATCCTCTACCTATGGCAGAATTACCATTGGGAGAGGATGTTTTTTGTTAATGGAAAATAGAACAGTAATGGCAAAAACAAGCGGAAGAAAAGGAACAGGGGGTTCCAATCAAATAAAGAATCTGGAGTATGTAGGGTTAGAGTCGGGCAGAAAGCCGCCTCAAGCTGTTGATATTGAGGAAGCTGTGTTGGGCTCGCTTCTTCTTGAACCAAATTCTGTGGCTGATGTTTTGGATGTTCTTGTTCCGGAGTGCTTTTATAAGGAGGCCAATAGGAAAATCTTCAAGGCTATATCGGCACTGGCTATGAGACATGATGCTGTAGATATATATACTGTAGCTGAAGAGCTTAAAAAGAGTGATGATCTGGAGTTGGTGGGTGGCCCATACTATCTTAGCCAGTTGAGTATGAAGATTGGAGCTGCAGCCCATCTTGATTACCATACTAAAATTCTGGTACAGAAGTATATTCAAAGGGAGTTGATTTCAATCTCCTATGAGGTGCAGAAGGATGCTTTTGATGATGCCATGAGTGTGGATGATCTGCTTGACGGTACCCAGCAAAAGATATTTACTCTTGCCGACAGAAATATGAAGAGGGAGACCCAATCTGTGCAGGATGTTATAAATGAGGCAATTGATGATCTGCAGTCCGTTCAGATGAGAGAAGATGGATTGAGTGGTGTGCCAAGTGGATATACAGGTATAGACAGGGTTACTTTGGGATGGCAGGCGTCTGATCTGGTTATCATTGCAGCGCGTCCGTCAATGGGTAAAACGGCGTTTGTGCTTACAATGGCACGTAATATGGCGGTGGAGCATAAAGTGCCAGTAGCCTTTTTCTCCCTTGAGATGGCATCAAAACAGTTGGTAAAGAGGTTGATGATAAGTGAAACCGGATTGTCGGCCGATAAAATTAAGGGTGGAAAGAAACTTGAACAGTATGAGTGGGTACAGTTGAATGAGCGCCTGAATGAACTCTCTAAAGCGCCGTTATACATAGATGATACTCCGTCGCTCTCAATATATGAGTTCAGGTCAAAGGCCAGAAGGCTCGTCTCTTCGGCAGGAGTGAAGATGATAATAATTGACTATCTTCAGCTTATGGCAGGTCCACCGGAGTTGAAAGGAATGAGGGAGCAGGAGGTCTCTGCAATCTCAAGGTCGTTGAAGGCTATAGCCAAAGAGCTGGATGTTCCTATTCTTGCCCTCTCTCAGTTGAGCCGTGCTGTTGAGACTCGTGGTGGTGCAAAAAGACCTCAATTGAGTGACTTGAGGGAGTCGGGTGCCATTGAGCAGGATGCAGATATTGTAATGTTCATTCACCGTCCGGATTATTATGGTATGGCGGAGGATCCTTCGCAGGTTGGCCTTACAGATATTATCATAGCAAAACACCGTAATGGTGCTGTTTGTGATGTTAAAATGAAGTTCCGTAATTCGGAGGTGCGTTTTGTGGATGTTACCGATGTGGCTTTGAATGCTGGTATGCCTGAAGAGGCTACATTTACAGAATCGCGTATGAATGGAGGCGGTATTGGGGCAAATGATTTTGGTAATAATGATGATTTTTAGAGTGAAGCCGTAATGGTTTAAATTAAAGGATATGAAAGGGTGTATTGCAAAAGGGGTTCTGTCGGGAAGACTCTTTTTTATATTGGTGATGGTGTGCTGTGCAAATGCCATTTCTGCCCAAATGGTCGATTCTATAGGTGAACTGCCTTTTAAAAAGGGTGAAAAACTGACCTATGTGTTAAGCTATACTTGGGGTGGTATAAATACAGATGTGGGTGAGGGTGTTGTTACGCTTGATTATGCGAATGGAGTGTATAATCCTGTGGTTAAGGGAAAGACGTACAGGTTTTATGATTTCTTCTTTAAGGTGAGGGAGCATTTTGAGTCTCATTTTGATGAAAAGACAATGAGACCTTTGTCATTTTACAGAAATACCATGGAAGGAAACTACAGGATGATAAACAGATATACGTTCAATAATGAAAATTATGAGATTCATGCTGTGACAAAAAAGAGGGACAATCCCGAAAAGGATTCTATTTTACCCGGAAGGAGCAATACTTATGACCTTGTTACACTTTACTTTGTGAGCAGGACAATTGATTTTTCAAAGATACCTGTTGATGAGAAACAGCCCATCTCTTTTGCTATAGACAGGGAGATTTTTGATCTCTATTTCGTTTATAAAGGGAAAGA
>JAFZFL010000013.1 GCA_017555925.1 Bacteroidales bacterium
TCAATATATTTCTGATTGGAATGAAGGCGCGGCACTTTATTTTGTCCTCCCACCTTACTCCTGGCCGACATCCATTTATAAAATGTTCCATGGGCCAGAGTCTCTATCCTAAGACGCTCCATTGTTGCATTACCGACACGCTTTGCCGCATAATCAGAATTTACATGAGCTAAATTCCTATCCAGCAGACTGGCAAAAAACTCCATATCCTCAGGTGGGTTTGAAAACTCTATTGCCCATTTATGATAACCCTTACTGCCAAGCACCATGAATACCGGAGCTACAGTAAAATCTGTAACAGAGCATTTACACTCTTCACATGTTGCTGCAAGGGCATTTTCTGCATTTGATATCATAAGTTCCTCGCCAAAGGCATTTATAAACAATTGTGTCCGCCCCGTTACTCTAATCCTGTGCGGGTAGAGTGAATCAAACTGCACACAATCCCCAATCATATACCTCCACAATCCTCCACATGTTGTAATTACAATTGCATAATTTACACCCGTTTCAACATCGGCAAGTGTAGGTATCTCCTTAACTCTGCCACTCATCACATCCTCAAAGATGTTCATAGGTATAAATTCATAAAAGACACCGTTGTTTACAGTCAGCAGCATAGATTTCACACTCAAATCATCCTGAAATGCAAAATACCCCTCTGAAGCATTATAATTTTCGAGATAATTCATTCCATCTCCCGGAATTATTGCCTCATACATGGAACGGTATGGCTCAAAACCTATTCCACCATGCATAAAAAGCTCAATATTTGGCCATATCTCCCTTACTGTTTTAACACCGTTATATTCAAGAATTTTCTGCAACATAATCAGATTCCAACTCGGCACACCGCTAAAGTTGGTAACATTCATATCCCTGCTCTCCTTGCATATTTGCAAAACCTTCTTGTTAAAATCGGCCATAAGTGCAACCTCCTGTACAGGAGTGCGCAACATCTCCACTATTGCAGGAGAATTTTTCAACAATATTGCCGACAGATCGCCATACATTGTTCCGCCGCTTCCCATTTCATCGGGTTGGATGCTGCCACCCAATGTAAGCGCATTGCCCTTAAAGATTTTACTTGACGGATTCTGGGCAACATACCACGCCAACATTCTTCTGAAACCGCCGTAGTGATTGATCTTAAGTGAATCAGGTGTAATCGGAATATATTTGCTCCTTTCTGCACTTGTTCCACTTGACTTTGCAAACCACTCCACCCTCTGGTTCCACAGCACAAAATCTTCACCCCTCCTTATACGGTCTATATATGGCACAAACGCATTATAATCACGTATCGGCACACAATTCTGGAACGCCTTCAACCTGTGACTGAAACCCTTCTTGCTCAAAGCCGAGCCAATGGATGCACCCGGAACACAAAAGGTGCTGAAGTTATGTTCTGCTCCAAATGCAGTCTGAGCACCGGCATAGGTAAGCCGGTTAAACCAATCTATCTGATAATCAAACGGAGAGACATAGCTTTTTTTTATCTCCCTGAGAAGGGGACCATTATAAACTGTAAAAATTCTATTAATCAGTGACATATTCTGTTCAATTGAATACTTGGTGCAAAATATCAAGTGATTTTACTTCAAATGTTATACCCAAATGGTGCGAAATATAATTTAGCATCTGCTTTGCAAACGAGAGTCTCATATCTCCACTACACTTCAATTCGCCAACATCTATAGCACGGGTATTCAACAACTCGTGCAACAATTGTGATTGCTGGGGGGTAAAGAGTCTATTGTCAGATACAGCTTTAAGTCTCTCCTCACGCAAATCATAAAAAAATTCAGGCTCTCTGAACATTGCTCTTCCAACATCAAAAACAGACAACTCCAGCGAATAGTTGTCTGTTGGCATAAATCCCAACAACTTGCATATATGCACCATAAAATGTATATGAAAGTTGGAAATACCCTCTTCCATATGCTCCAACACATTTATTGAAGAGACAAGAAAGTTATAGAGCTGAATATTCTCTTCGCTCTCCCTCACACACTTTACAAGCAGTTCACTCAAGAAAATGGATATGGTGCTTTTATATATATTGGTTCTGAGCGAATCCAGCCTTACGGCCGGAGCAAGTTCCCTTATTACAGGCATAGATGAACCGTTATTGTATATGACGACATCTAAAATATTCAACCTGTGCAAATTGGATAACACCACCCTATTTCTGGCCGATACCCGCAAATAGAGGGCTGTCCGCCCCGCAGTATTGGAATAACACTGTATTACAACACCATTGTCCCCATGCTTTATGGTATGTAAAACTACTATCTGTATTTTACTTAGCATTGCGCAAATACTCCATAAGAGATCTCATTGCTTTTCCCCTGTGCGATATGGCATTCTTCTCTTCAAGCGTTACCTCTGCCAGAGTCTTGCCCGAATAACCGTCGGGAATAAAGACAGGATCATATCCAAACCCCTCTGTACCACTCTTTTCAAGCGCGATTGCGCCATTAAGTATACCCTCAAAAAGATGGCTCTCCCCATCCTTGTCAATATATGAGACTGCTGTACGGAAGCGTGCCCTGCGGTTTTCAACTCCCTCAAGCTCTAATAAAAGCTTGTCCATGTTCGCAGTAGGCTCTTTGCTCTCTCCGGCATATCTTGCCGTATGCACACCGGGAGCACCGTCAAGCGCCTCCACCTCAAGGCCTGTATCATCTGCAAAACAGGGTTTATGAAATCTTTCCCATAAATATTGGCACTTCTGTAATGCATTAATCTCAAGAGTATCACCTGTTTCCGGTATATCTTCCTTAATGCCGAGATCCTTTGGCATAATTAATGTAAAACCATCTCCCAGTGCCTTTTGCGCCTCCACAACTTTGTGTATATTACCGGTAGCAAAAATTATCTCCATATCTGTAATTTTAATTGCACCAAAGTTACTAAAAGTTTATTTTTGTATGATCATTAAACAGGAAAGATATATGAAGTTTTATATAGCCACATTTGCAACTCTTTTGGTTTCAGTTATATCCGTAGCACAATCCAAAGATTTTAAAACCGCTCAATCTCTTGAAATACAATACAATATCCTAAACGAACTTAAAGCCGGTTTTGTTGACAGCATAAATACGCAAGATCTTATAAACAGAGGTATTGATGCAATGCTTGAATCTCTTGACCCGTATACAGAGTACATTAGGGCAGAAAATGATGAAGATCTTGAACTTATGACTACCGCCACTTATGGCGGAATTGGTTCGCTCATCAAAAAGGTAGATTCAATAGGTGTAATAATTTCACAACCATATGCCGGCTCTCCTGCAATAAAATTTGGACTTGAACCTGGAGATGTCATACTTAAAATAGATGGGGAGGATGTAATGCCGCTGACTGCAGACCAATGCAGCTCAAAAATGAAGGGACAGCCCGGCACCAATGTGGTTTTTACTGTGAGGAAGGCTCGCGGAGGAGAGGTTAAGGATTACACAATAACAAGAGAGAGGATTCATATTCCTGACATCTCCTATAGCGGCATAATCGATAAAAAATATAGTGGAGACAAGAAGGTAGGATATATCAAGATTGATGGCTTTACCGCCAACGGCTCAAAAGATGTAAAGAGCGCTCTTGCATCTCTGAAAAAAGAGGGCGCAGAGAGCATTATCCTCGATTTGAGAGGAAACGGTGGCGGCCTTATGGATGAGGCAATAAAAATAGTCTCACTCTTCGTTCCCAAAGGAACTGTAGTAGTCTCTCAGAAAGGGCGTTATGAAAAGAGCATCGTTGAATACAAAACATTGGAAGAGCCTGTTGACACACTTATTCCCCTTACGGTTATGGTAAATTCCGGCAGTGCTTCCTCTTCTGAAATAGTAGCTGGAGCCATTCAGGATCTGGACAGGGGTATTATTGTTGGAACCCGCACCTTTGGCAAAGGTCTTGTACAGACAATCCGCCCTGTAGGATATGATGGAAGCGTTAAATTGACAATAGCCAAATATTATACGCCAAGCGGAAGATGCGTTCAAGCCATTGACTACTCCAACAGAAATTCAGATGGAAGTGTAGGTGTCGTTCCAGACTCTTTAAAGAAGCCGTTCCTTACAAAAAACGGACGCACCGTTTATGACGGAGGTGGCATTACGCCAGATTCTGTAATTACACTTCCACCATATAGCCGTACGGCTCTCTCTCTGGTAATGAACGACATTATAAATGACTATGCACTGAAATACTACGCCTCCAACTTGTCAATCTCCCCTGCCGGTGAGTTTGAATTGAGCGATTCTGAATATGAAGAGTTTATAGAGTATGCAGCGTCACGTAATTTCGACAGCCGCACTGCAGCACAGGTAGAGTTTGAAAGAATGGTAAAATCGGCAAAAAATGAGGATCTGTATGAGATGAACAAGGCTGAGTTTGAAGCGCTCAGCAATAAAATCAACCTCTCAAAAGAGCAGTTGCTCCGTGCCAAGAAAGAGGAGATAAAACCTCTTATAGAAGAGGAGATTGCACACAAATTCTACTTTTCTTCGGGCAGAATTGAATCAATCATCAGAAACGACGAACAGCTGAAAAAGGCTATTGCCTATTAAACTCCTTTATGTTTTTGGCCAGTTTGCTGCCTACAACTGCAGCAAGCTCATCAAAAGAGGCCTCAACAATGCGTTTGTAGCTCTTGAAATGCTTCAGGAGCTTCTCTTCCGTTTTAACCCCTATACCGTCTATATCACGCAACTTTGACTCTATCTGGCTCTTGCTCCGCTTATTGCGATGGAAGGTAATACCAAAACGGTGAGCCTCATTCCTCAAATGCATAAGAAGCTTGAGAGAGGGAGAATTTTTATCTAAAAAGAGCGGTGTGGGATCTCCAGGAACATAGAGCTCCTCAAGACGCTCTGCAATACTTATAAGTTTTATCTTTTTGTGAAGTCCAAGCTCCATAAGTGCATCATGGGCAAAATGGAGCTGTCCTTTACCTCCATCAATCAGTATAAGTTGCGGAAGCGGCGCCTCCTCTTCAAGCAATCTCGAATAACGCCTGTAAACTATTTCACGCATAGATGCAAAATCATTTGCACCAACAACTCCTTTTACATTAAAATGACGGTAATCCCTTTTGCTCGGACGTCCATTCTTGAAGACTACACACGCTGCAACAGGATTTGTTCCCTGGATATTGGAGTTGTCAAAACACTCAATATGGAGTGGAAGTCTATCCATATTCAAATCTCTCTGCAACATCACAACTGCCCTGTTGCTTCCCGACAGTTCCTCTCCAACAGCAGCAGAACCCTCCTCATCACACTTGAGTGCATCCTGTTTGAGTCTTTGGAACTTGAATGCATTGGCATTCTTTGTACTCAATTCCAAAAGGTTCAATTTGTCGCCACGCAACGGGATATGAATATGCTTGCCTTCAAACTCCTGATCGGGCATAAATGGCACAAGCACCTCCTTGACCATGGAAACACCGCCATCATCCTGCTCAATATCCTCTCCTGCAATATTATATATCTCCTGTATAAATCGGCTCAAAACGGCATCATGCTCCTCCTCGATATTCATTTTAAACTCAAGATTTAGAGCCTTTATAATACAGCCGTTATTAAGACGCAGAAAGTTTCCATAAACCTTATACTCTTCAAATATGAGCGAGAAGACATCAATATTGGTAATGCTCGGGTGTACTATCAATGATTTGCTGTAGTGCTGCTGCAACATCTCAAGACTGTTCTTATAGATTTGCGCCCGCTCAAAATCGAGCTCGGCAGCGGCACTCTGCATCTTGCTCTTGAACTCACGTATAAGAGCTCCTGTATTGCCCTTAAGAAGATTCTTTATTCCTTCAATCTGAAGATTATACTCATCCGACCCAATGTTTCCTATACAGGGTGCA
>JAFZFL010000149.1 GCA_017555925.1 Bacteroidales bacterium
AGAACAGCAAAACTGCTACCAAAGAGGTACAGTTCTTTGGCTGGGAGTTGCTTGATGCAGTGGATGATATAAAGAGAGCTTTTAAATTGTAGTTATCATGGTTCCCTCCTTAAAGGAGGCCGCTGAAAATCGAGTAGGAGGAAAACAAAGTAGTTTTCTTCCTACTTTTGTTTTCCGAACCTCTCACAACACCGTACATGCGGGTCCTCGGCAGTTCCCAACTCTTCCATATGCACATTCGGATGCGCCTGCGAAGCCATTCATCCATGGCGCATTAGGGACTTTCACCCGTTAGAACATGCCCATGCTGGGGGTTCATTTCATCTACTCAAACCTCCTCTCTCTGTCTTGTCAATCCAATGGTTCAATAATATTCCAGCACAAGTTAAATGTGTCCAAATATTTATACAACCCCTTAAGTTTGTGTTCCGCGTTGTCTTCTTTTAAAACAGACAGCATTGTAGCTTGGAAATCTTCTGCAAACTCCTCAACTGAAGCATACTCAATCACATCACTTGAAGCTTTTGAAATCTGTTTATGATGCAATACTCCATTCTTAAGATGAATCTGGTGTATCTCCTTGCCACTCTTCACGCACCATGTCTGGTCTACATCCTGAGCCTTGAATCCGTCAAGCAAGATTGAAAAATATTCAAATATGTAATGAGGTGTCAATGTCTTCAGGCTCAACCTGGCTTTTGCTATGAACTCCTCCGGAGTGCCTTTGAATCTGGATTGCGGAATATGCCTCAATTCAAAAGCCGCACTCAAAAAGATATTTCTCCAGGTAGCCGCCTCAAAAGAGTACGCAAGTTGCTCAAATGCATCTGCCTGAAGGTATCTGGCCTGTTCATTTTCAGGATTGTTGAAAACAAGATGTCGTGTAAGTTCAATTGTCCATCTGTAATCTCCCTTTTTAAAATACTGTTTTGCCTTTCTGAGCAGCGCTTTCTCTCCTCCCATATCCTTAACCATACGTTTTGCCACCTCTGCATCGGGATACTTGAAGTAGTTTGCAGGATTACCGTCCCACCATCCGGCATAACGCTGGAATACCGCTTTTGCATTGTGGTTTAAAGTTCCATAATAGCCTCTGTTGTAATACTCTCCTGCTAATGATTTTGGCAAGTAGAACATCTCTGCAATCTCCTCCATATTCATACCTTTGTTCATTAAGCGAATCACCTGATCATTGAAGAAATAGTACATATCACGCTGTTTTTCCAGAAGGGCCATACAATTTCCGCTACCCCATGTTGGCCAGTGGTGAACACCAATAATTGCCTCCAGATTGCCACTCCACTCCTTCTCTATAATATCTATAGAGCTATCTATTGCTTGGGCAAAAGCCTTTGGATCCCTCACTTTTGCACCGCGTGGAGTAAGGAGATTGTGCATAGTATATGAGACATTCTCTCCCGGACATAATATTTTATAATCATTCAAAAAAATATGGAACTCCGCTGGAGCTTCAGTTCCCGGAACATCCAAAAATGTAAACGAAAGACCATCTATTGTGAGTTTGGCTGTTTTGTCAGCTCCAGGTTTCAATTCAAAAGATGGCTTGATCAGGTGTCCTGCCGATAAGCCTACAGATTTTCCAAGTCCTGCACCTACCTGTCCATACTCATCTTTTGGCAGATATATTCCATACATATATGAGGCTCTTCTCTCCATACTGTTTCCCAAATAGAGATTTTCAGAAATCGCCTCTTCATAGAATCCGTCGGGAGCCACAACAAGGACTTTCCCTTTATTCAACATTTTATCTGAATAATTCTCCTGGGATACGTACAATATATCTTTAGGATTCACTATCCCCACAAAACCCATATAATGGTCAACGTGGCTATGAGTGATAAGAACTGCCGAAATCTTTGCATTAGGGTCTACATATTTCTTGAAATTCTCCCAAGCCGACTTTGCAGAGAAGACACTTGTCAAAGGATCTATTACTATCCATTACTATCCATCCCTCTTTGCCTCTGATGAAACTCATTGTAGAGATGTCATAAGACCTTACTTGATATACAATGCCGTTTTTATTGTCTGAGCCCTCAACGGGTGCAGGATATGCCTGATATATACCATTGTAATTGTTCAGTTTCTCCATTCTCCAAAGGTTGGGATGCACAGTTGATGGGATATCACCCTTCATAAATTCATTGTACCTGTCAACTTCCCACAAGGCACGATCAAACCTCTCAATTCTAATAGGCTCTGTAAGCTGGGTACCCTCCACAAGACCCAGTGAAGGATTTATCTCAGCCTCTTTATTGTCATTCATCTCAATCAAAGCGGGATAAAACTCATCATTCAGCTTTACATTTTTCCTTTCGCCATTGAAAGAGTTTCCATAACAACCGGCTAATAGTATTGCTCCAAAAAATAGTATACAATAAAATTTAATCTCTCATATTTATACAGTTTTATATGAATTTTCTATTGCCAGACGCAATTCGGTAATGCTGTTTATCTTCTTTATCTGACCTCCTCTTACAAAGGAGATATTTCCAGTCTCCTCAGATACAACAATAACTGCTGCATCTGTTGTTTCAGTCATACCTGCTGCAGCCTTATGGCGCATGCCATATTGGGCCGGTATATTTGGATTCTCGCTTACAGGCAAAGTGCAACGTGCTGCAACTATACGGTTATTTGCTATAACCATTGCACCGTCATGAAGAGGAGAGTTTTTAAAGAAAATATTTTCAATAAGGCGTCTGTTTATATTTGCATCAATTATATCTCCAGTTTCAATTATAGCCTCCAGAGATGATGTATGGGCTATAACAATAAGCGCACCTGTTTTGGTATCGCTCATTTTGCGGCATGCCTGGGTAATCTCATCCAAAGCTTTGAGCGCCATTGTCTCCTGCTGACGGCCCAGTACCCTGTTTATTACTTTGGCATGTCCTCCGCTCACGTACTTGTTTCCCAAATGGAGCAAAAAGCGTCTTATCTCCTGCTGGAACAATATAATGAGCGCTATCATACCCACACCCAACACCTGATTGATAATTGCAGACATAAGACTCATCTTAAGAGCATTAACGATAATCCACACAATATATATGAGAATTATGCCTGAAAAGATACTTATTGCGGCCGTACCTCTAATAAGTTTGTAAACATAATAGACAAGTAGTGCCACAAGAATTATATCTATAACATCTATCAGCTGAATATCAATAAAGTCAAACATAATTACGCCATTTTGAAAACAACTTCAAATATAGCAAAACTTATAGAAGAGAGCAATCAACACCTTTGCTTATTAAATATTTTTCATTAACTTGCGACAAAATTCTTTTTGGCTCTTTTTTTATCATTACCTCATTAAATTAAGTGCATTAATTGTGGATATCCTAATATCAAGCATTATCACGAGAACGAAAAAATTGAATGTTTTTGTGTGGAATGCGAAGTAGAGTGGACAATTTGATACTATTTTCTGCAAATATGAGAAAGATTAATATTCTACCTGTTGCTGTTATTTTTCTATTATTTACCACAGCATGTGCCAGACAGACCCAAGTAAACGGGAAAACCATATCAATCGAACAAGCTCTTGATAACATTCAGGAGATTTGTTTGAGCAAATATGCAACCAAGATAGAGTATGTATTATTGGATAATTCTGATAGTATAATGCTCCCAGGAGTAAAAGATCTTCAGATTAAAGGAGCCGGCGACAATTTGTTCATTAGCCATGGAGTATTTTCTTTAAAAAAAGAGGCGTGCTTCAGGTTTACATCAGACGGCAAGTTTTGTAATACAATAGGCATAAGGGGACGGGGACCTGGAGAGTTTACCCGCCTCAGAAAAGTTTACGTAGATCCTGTCAAGCACACATTTATAATCAGCGACCCCAACAAACTTATAACATACAGTTATGATGGCCAGTTCCTGACAGAAAAAGCAATATCTGATTTTACACCTGAAGAGTCTGCAAGATATAATATTGGGGCTAAGGAGTTCTTGTATATGGATTACAAGGAAACGGTTCTTATTACCAATGATAATGACACCTTAAAAAATATGGATGGCTCAACAAGATATATTTTGGAATATGGCCGTTATGCTCCCGACAGCAAGGGCAAAAAAATTACAATTCCATCTTCAAAATATGTAGAGACAGAGCATTTTGTAAAGTTCAACGCCCTCCGTACTGCTTTCGCTTTTCCAAATTTGGATGAGCATGAAAAAATAGCGGAGATTATCTATGATAAAAAGGCCAAGAGAACCTATTCAATAAAGATTGATTATAACCAGCCGTTTGAGGGTTTCAAGAATGACCTGGATGGAGGCATTCCATTCTGGCCTGTTTATGCAAGCGAAGGTAAAATGTACCAGATGCTTGATGCTACAGATTTTATTTCATATGCGCAAAAAAGCAACTCTGCAAAAATGAAGGAAGCAGCAGCAAAACTTACTGAGGATAGCAATCCGGTGCTTATTGTGGCAACATTAAAATAGACCGTCACCAAATAATGGTATAAAAGATACCTGTTCCACGCTGGCATATCAGAATTACTGTCGGGAAGATCTCTTCCAGAATGGCAATATCCATACGTAACATTCTTCTTAACTGCTGGTTTGTGGCGGTGTCTTGATTGAGTACTCTTTGCTGATATATGAGCATAGGGCAGAATATAGCTCCTCATCAATCAAGAAGACAGAATCCTTTAGCCTGTATGCTATCTGGCTGAATGCTTCTGCATTGCGTGTGAGAGAATTAAAATATGAACGGGCATCTCTGAACATACTTTCTCCAAGTTTTATATCGCAAAATGATGGGATAAATGGTATTGAATCAAATTCTCTTATCTCTGCAAATGGTGAGATATCCCTCGTATGGAGCAATTCTCTTTGAGTAAGGATAGGTAGCTCTCTTAAAGGCTTTGTCTTTAGATGTTTAAGCCATAAGTTGAAATATGCACACCCACCGCCCCACGGATATGAATCTGGAGTGTAGGCCGGGTTGGCTACAAAAGCATTACGATTAGCATAGATAATCTCGTTGCGGAGTGTCTATAGATTTTCTATAGGTAGGATGTCCATTTTAAACTGACTCCAATCAATAGCCCGTAGCCTCTTGGGGAATGCTATTTTGAGTCTTAATGCAAAGAGATCAAACGCCTTAACGCAATTTTCTCGAGGGCCAGCCAGAATCAGATGTACATGGTTGGTCATCAATTCAAACGTAAGTACCCGCACCTCTTTGCTCAAATATAACGATATTGCCAGACACCACATACCGGTCTTGAACTCTTCCTCACAACAGAAAATGTTCTGCATATGGGTCCCGTTAGTGTATATATGCCAATACGGTCCATTGTTGATAAATATACTTTCACAAATCCTCTCCTTCCCTGAAAAACTCAGAGCACTAAAATCCTTCTTCATATTTTTGATATTTATTCTACCCGTCAATATCTTCTGCTTATAGCCTCAGCCGCGACTTTTACAGTATGAACAAATGGCACTCCATCCATAAAAAGCCCCCTTTTCTTGGAAGTTACAACACTTCACTCAGCCCACAAGGGAGACAAACTTCACTCAGTCCACACAAGGAAAGCGAACTTCTACTCAACATACGCCAGCGTGGCTATATATACTTTACAGTCAAAATGTTCCAACAGTAGATTGGCACAGGCATCGAGGGTGGCGCCGGTGGTGAAAACATCATCTAAAATTAAAACTTTTTTTCCCGACAGATTATACTTTAATGCAGCCTTCGAATCAATAGTAAAGGCATCTGAGACATTTTGCCATCTGTGAGCCCTGTCCTTTTGTGTTTGTGTTCTGGTAAAAGCTCTGCGCTTGAGCAGACCATTCAAAACTATTGGAACATTCCCAGTTTTGTCACCTGAAATCCCGGCTTCACATATACAGTTGCGCATTATTCCCTTGCATACCCCTTTGGCAATAATTTTTGATTGGTTATATCCTCTCTTCCACTCTTTGCGCCAATGGAGTGGTACAGGAATTATATAATCCGCAGGGAAGGGTATTTTTGAACCCAACATCTCTCCCAGCCACATGCCCAGTTTTACATTTGAGCGGTATTTAAATGAATGGACAAGCTTTTTGTATGAATCTGTATAGTAGAATAGTGAACACACAGCCTCAACTCTGGCACGTCCCAATAATGCCATGCGAGCCGGATTCTCCTCAATGAGCCAAAAATAGGTAAGAGGTATTTCTGCCAGACAATCAAGACAGAGAAACTTTTCATCCAACAGCAGCTCTCTGCCACAAACCTCACAACACCGCGGAAACAGAAGATCTGCCACCGCTCTCCAGAGCTTGAAAAGCATAATAATAAATATTTATAGCAAAAGGCCTCTGTGCTACCTATGAGAGGGCTCTTCCCCCTTTTTAAGGGCCTTTTTAAGTTTGAACTTCTCCTCTTTACCGTGCCATAGACGTTTGAGATTGCTCAAATGGGTAAGCCAGATGGTTACACCCACAACTATACTGAATATCTTTATAGCCAATGTCTCTTGAGGATCGAGCCACAAAGCAAAGAGCGAGTTTACAAGGAACGGGAAACAGGTTACAGCAGCAATCACACTTACAGATATATACCTTGTAAAGAAGAATACTACAAGGAAGATTGCAGTACAGATAAGCACAGCATAAGGGTGTATGGCCAAAAGCACACCACAAAGCGTTGCCACCCCTTTACCCCCTTTAAAATTATGATATACCGGGAATATATGACCTATGATTGCAGCAAGGCCAAATACAATCTGCGTTATTACAAAACGGTTTGTATCAGGAATAAAAGGAAAGAAAAATACCAGAGAAGCTGCAGCCACGCCTTTAAGGAGATCGAAGGCCAGCACCAGGAGTCCCATCTTCCATCCAAGTATGCGTTGGGTATTGTTTGCCCCAGGATTAAGACTGCCATAATTGCGCACATCAATTCCATAGATTGCCTTTCCAAGCAGTATTGAGCTTGAGATTGAGCCTATGAGATAAGCAAGCAAAATGAATATTATATACGCAAATATGCCTTCTGTGGTAAGCATTCAAAATATTTTATTCTGTAAAGGTATAACTTTTTTATCTTTGCACAACTTAGAAGCTGCTTAAATTTTATATGCGCGTCTCATTATGGAGAATTTATTGAAGATAGAACAGAAGTTAGGATTTGATAAGATTAAAGAGTCTCTTGCCCTCAGGTGCTCTACCCGCTTTGCTAAAGAGAGGATAGAGAATGAGAGGTTCTCTACCAATGCCCAAGCCATTGAAAAGAGACTTACCCTTACAGATGAGATGAGACTGATATGCATGTTTGAACCATCTTTCCCATCTGAAGGATATATAGACAGCATTGAATATCTGAGACCTTTGGAAACCATCTCCTCAGTTCTCACACTGGAAAATTTGAGGAAGCTCCATACTTTTCTGGAGAACCTCAGATCCATTCTGGCCTTCTTCAACAAATGCAAACCGGAGCAGTATCCAAACCTGAAAAAGATGGCAGAGCCTATCCTCTATTTTCCTGAAATTGGACGCAGGCTTGATCTTATTCTCGACAGGAATGGAGAGATACGGGAAAATGCCTCTCCCGAACTCTATACAATATGCAGGAGCATAAAGGAAAAGGAGAATTCCATTTCAAGAAAAATACAATCTATCTTACGCAAAGCTCAGGAGGAGGGCATTGCAGATGAAGATGCAACAATCTCTGTAAGAGATGGCCGCATGCTTATCCCTGTATCAAGCGGAAACAAACGGAAACTTCAGGGTTTTGTTTATGACGAATCTGCAACAGGAAAAACAGTCTACATTGAGCCGGCAGCTGTTGTTGAGCTTAACAACGAAGTGAAAGAACTCTATTTTGCCAAGCAGAGAGAAATTTTCAAAATTCTGAGGGAGTTTTCAGATTTTCTGAGGCCCTATTTGCCCGAGCTTATAGCAGGAGCGCGCTTTATTGGAGAGGTTGATTTCATAAGGGCCAAAGGTTATCTTGCAATGCAGATGGAGGCTGGCAAGCCTATTCTTTCGCAAGAGAATGAACTTAAGATAATTAAAGGAAGACATCCTATACTTGAAGCTGCTCTCAAGAGAGAGAAGAAAGAGATTGTACCTCTTACCCTCACCCTTACTCCACAAAAACATATACTTGTAATTTCAGGCCCTAATGCCGGTGGAAAATCTGTATGCCTTAAAACCGTGGGCATATTACAATATATGTTGCAATGGGGATTGCTTGTACCTGCATCAGAAGTGAGTGAATTCAGGATTTTTGATGATATATTCATCGATATAGGAGATGAGCAGTCAATTGAAAATGACCTGAGCACATACAGTTCTCATCTTACCAACATGAAAGATCTGGTAAACAGGGCCAACAGCAACAGCCTTGTGCTAATAGATGAGTTTGGTTCGGGAACAGAGCCCGCTGCAGGTGGAGCAATTGCAGAGACAATACTCTCCAACATTGAGAAAAAGGGAGTATATGGAATAATAACAACCCATTATACTAACCTTAAGCTTTACGCCAGCAGCAGTTCAGGCACAATAAATGGGGCCATGCTCTTTGACACAGCCAACATAAAGCCTCTATACAAATTGGAGGTTGGTTTGCCAGGCAACTCCTTTGCCTTTGAGCTGGCACGCAAGATTGGTTTGCCAGAATCAATTATAAAAGAGGCAGAACAGAGAGCCGGCACCTCATTTGTTGATATG
>JAFZFL010000150.1 GCA_017555925.1 Bacteroidales bacterium
AGAAATTATGGAAAATGTACATTTTGTAAGTGCCAGTGCTGGCAGTGGAAAGACATATACCCTTACCGATAAAATGGTGGAGATGGTAAACGGCGGGTATAAGCCGGAGAATTTTATACTCACTACTTTTACTAAGGCTGCAGCTGCTGAGTTCAAGGAGAAAATAAGGGTCAAGTTTTATGAAAAAGGTGTTGATGCTGCCGGACTGGATAATGCTACAGTAGGAACAATTCATTCTGTGGCGCAGCAGTTCTTGACAAAATACTGGTATTTATTGGGTATCAGCCCAGAGATGTCTGTCATTACTGATGATGACAAGGCTTTCTATATGAACCAGACATTAAAGCAGTGCGTGGATAAAGACACATTGAGGTTTTTCAATGGACTTGTGGACAAGTTTAAAATTACGAGGGAAGAGGGTGGCATCACTATTTCTGATTATGATTACTGGAAGAGGGATCTTGAAAAGTTGATATCCTCTATGGTAAATTATAATGTGAGCGATTTTGACAGCCAGGTTGAAAAGTCCAAAGAGTTGCTGGCCGAGATTTGTAGAATGGCAAAGGAAGAGGGAAGAAGGATGTATTATGAGATGCCAAAAAAGGATGATGTCAAGTATAGCGTGCAATGTGTGTATGATAGTGTTGATTCTACTGATGGGAGAGTGAATAAAGAGGCGAAGAAGGCAATCCTGAGAAGACTTCTTTCCGATTTGGAGAGTTGGGATGGCGTTTCACCTTTTGTCCTTAAAGAGGTAACAGATGTTATGTTGGATACTAAGAAAGTGAATATTCCTTCGTTAAGAAAACTTTGTGAGGGACAATTTGTGCCATTTGAGGATTTTAAAGCAAACTTTTTTAGAGTAAAGCAGGTATATGAAATATTTGAGAAATATATAGACAATATATTTTCAATAGCAAAAGAGTGGAATGAAAGATATGATGCCTATAAGAAAGAGAACAGGATGCTGGATTTCTCTGACTTGGAGAAACTTTTTATGCAGTTGTTGGATAATGATGAGGTTGTAGGGAGTATAAAGGAGAAGTATAAAGTGGTTATGGTGGATGAGTTCCAGGATTGCTCTCCTTTACAGGTGGCGATTTTCAGGAAACTTGCAGCTTTAGTGGAACATAACATATGGGTTGGTGATCTGAAACAGGCTATTTATGGTTTTAGGGGGACTGATGTGGGTCTAATTGAAGATGTCCTGGCAAGTATAAAGAATAAATCCATTCTGGATACGAGCTGGAGATCTGCACCTTCACTTGTGGAGTTTGCCAATAATGTTTTCTCTTATGCTTTTAAGGTTCATAATAAGATGCCTGAGGAAACGGTTAAATTGAAAGTGGCTGATAAAAATAAGGATATGGATGGCAAGTTGGCCAATTGGCATTTTGTTGTAGAAAGAGCAGATGACAGGTTTAATGCATTGGTGAGCAGATTAAGGAAGTTTAAGGAAGATGAAAATTTGCAGTGGAAAGACATTGCAGTTCTTGCCTGTTATAATGATGGTGTGAGGAAGATTGCGGATAAGCTTAAGGCTGCCGGAATTCCTGTGAATGCATTATCAGATAAAGACAGTGAAAAGTCTCCTATGGATGCGGTTGTTCAGGCTATATTCTCAATTGCAGCAGATAAGGATAATGAGCTTTCTAAAGCAATTGTAATGCAGTATTTGGGAGGGGAGAGTATTGCTGAGATAATGAAGAGGGTATATACTTCAGAGTCCTGCATAATGCCTCTTACGGATTTGATCACAAGAAAAGCAGAAGAGTTGGGAATGCAGCCTCTTTCTGATTTTGTGGAGAGTATGTTTGTGGAGTTGGGTATTGGAGATATGCTCCAGGTTGGAGGATTGGGAAATTCTAGAGAAGTGTATAATGCTTTGCAATGGTATGAAAATAAGGCAATAGCATACGAAGAGAGATGCTCAGTTATGGGGTTGGCATGCTCTTTAACCGGTTTTGTTGAGTCCCTTAAAGCAAGCGGTGGCAGCAATCCGTCTGATGATGATGGAGTGACCGTGGCTACATACCATAAATCCAAAGGGTTGGAGTGGCGTGCAGTTATTCTTTGGGATTTGAACAAAGACTATATGCAGGATGACAGTAAATACATTGCAGGGGTAAATCTCATAAGGGATGGAAATTATTGCGCTATAAGATTGGTGCCGGGATTCTTGTTTAATGTTGCAGATGATTCTTATAAAGAGAATGGCACTTACAGGCAATTGCATAATGCTTCTTTAAAAGAAGGGGTGAGGTTATTATATGTTGGTGTTACTAGAGCAAAGCAGTTTTTGATTACAATTACGGCAGAAAAGGATAGGAAAAAAAAGTATGGCTTGGAATGGTTTGCTGCAGTGATGAACAGTACCGTGTTGGCTGATCAGCTTAAGATTCCGGTAGAGGAATGCACACTGGTGGATCCAGAACAGGTTACAGAAACACCGGATACAGTTCAAGTGCTCGCTAAAACAGGGCAGAGCGAGGCTTATGAGCCATTGTATCTTCAGCCAAGCAAAATGCAGTTTTATGGAAAGGTTGAAGTTTGCCAACCTATTAAGTTTGGTGATAGAGTGCAAGTTAAGGGGGAAGATAGCAGTATTGGTGATTGTATCCACCATTTTATGCAGTTATATGGTAATGATTTGGAGAGAAACAGGCAGTTGCTGGAGAGACTGGCAGTGTCTTATGGTGTAAGTGTTGATTGTG
>JAFZFL010000151.1 GCA_017555925.1 Bacteroidales bacterium
AATAAGTACAAAAGCATTACAGGCTTTTTTGATTCTTGTAATATTGTCCTTCATTTTTAATGGGTTTGCAAGCTTCTTATTTAATTTTAAATGAGAGTTCTCCAAATTCCAGTTTTGAGCCAATCTCTATGCTTCTGCTCTCCGCTATCTCTACAGCAATTAAATCTCCGGTCTTGAATGATGCCAAAACAGATATCTCCTCAATTTTTTTGTTGAACATTGTAATTATTGAGTCAATCTTAAAAGGAGATATTCCCGACAGATTTTCTGAAAGTAAAGGGTTGTCTGCCAATTTTTGCAGGGGCAGCTCTTCTGGTTTGTAAAGTTGTGAAACAACTGTTGAGTTATCCAAAGAGTTTGCCATGAGAAAACTCATTGGATTTCTGCTGTCAATGAGCGATGTTGCCGTTATATTCAGCCCATAACCAATTGAACTGTAGTACCTTTGTGCAAACCTTTCCTGTACGGCCTTGCCAGCTTTGTCCATTCTTATATATAAAAATGGAGCAACAGTAATTCCTTTGATCTTATCCGGACAGAAATAGTCATTACTATCCCTATTCAGAGATATATCCGGACGGATATAGAAGAAATTACTGTTATGTGTTGTTGTTATTATATTCAACGCTCTATTTCATTTTTAGTTTTATCTCTGTAAGCACTTTTTTAGTGTCGAGAGTAAAATCTCCATTCATCATCCAGGAGTAGTAGCTTGGCTCACTTTTAAGCACATCCTCCACACGCTTGCCTTTATGCTTACCAAAATTGAGGACAGGCTCATCTTTATCATTAAGCACGATCCTTCCGGCATAATCTACAAAACGTGTGCGTGTAGAGAAGTCCGCAAGCATAGGCACATCATTTTTGAGAGTTTCAGGATATTTGTCGAGTTGTGCTTTGAGAATCTCATAGGTTGCTATTGTGTCGGCCTCTGCGCTATGGGCATTTTCAAGCTCCTTCTGACAATAGAATTTATATGCAGCAGAGAGTGTCCTCTGCTCCATTTTGTGGAAAATATTCTGAACATCAATAAGATGGCGTTTCCTGAAATCAAACTCTACACCTGCCCTAAGAAACTCTTCGGCCAATAGCGGAATATCAAATTTGAGTGAGTTGTATCCTGCAATATCACAGCCCGACATCCATTGGGCAAGACTTTTGGCTATCTCCTTAAATTTTGGACAATCCTTCACATCTTCATTTGAAATGCCATGTACAGCCTGGGCTTCAGGCGAAATGGGTATGGTAGGGTTCAACCTTCTGGTCTTTACCTCCTGGTCGCCATTGGGCATTATCTTTACAGCGCAAATCTCAACAATTCTGTCGGTGGCCACATTAAGTCCGGTACTCTCAATATCAAAGAAGAGCAGCGGGTTTCTAAGATTCAACTGCATAAAACTATAGTTTATAATTCAGTTATTGGCTTATTCTCATTGGCATAAGCAATGCGCATATCTCCTCGTCAGGCTCGCTTTGGACTGCTGGCTGGATAAGTGCAGCTCTGTTTGGATCTGCCAGTTTTATACAAATCTGATCATAAGGCAGGTTGCTCAAAATCTCTATAAGGAATGTGGATTTGAAACCAATCTCCATAGGAACACCTTCATACTCGCAATTGATGGTCTCCTGTGCGCTCATGGAGAAATCAATATCCTGTGCCGATATGTCAAGCTTGTTCTGGCTCAATCTGAAGATAATCTGGCTTGTTGCCTGATTTGAACATACTGCAACACGTTTGCTTGCATTCAAGAGTTCGGCTCTTGTTATTGTAACTACGTTTGTGTTGTTTTTTGGAATTACACTTCTGTATGCAGGATATGTTCCGTCTACAAGGCGGCAAACCATAAGCGAGTTGTCAAACTTGAAATAGGCATTCTTCTTGTCAAATGAGATTTCAACAGCCTCATCTGCCAATTTTGCAAGGTTGTTCTTAAGTATGTTGGCAGGTTTTTTAGGTAAAATGAAACCTTGAGAGCCATTGCCTTTAACATCGGTGCGTGTGTAACATACAAGTTTGTGGGCATTTGAAGCTACCATTGTTGTATTTTCTGGTGTTATGTCAAAGAAAATACCATTCATGACAGGTCTCAACTCTTCATCGGCAGTTGCGTATATGGTATTGTTTATGGCATCTGTAAGTACCGAGCCTTTGAATGTAAGATTTACCGGCTCTGTAAGTTGTGGCATTTGGGGGTAATCTTCTGTAGAAAGATATGGAATCTGTGCGCTTCCGCTCATCCATGCAATGTTTATGATATTCTTCTCCGGCACTGTCTGGAACTCGATAGGTTGTGTAGGAAGCTCTTTAAGAGTATCTGTAAGAAGTTTTGCAGGTACTGCTATCTCTCCTCCCTCTGATACTTCATCAATTGAGATTATAGTCTTAAGAGTTGTCTCTGAATCTGAGGCAGTTACAGTTAAGGCGTTCCCTTCAAGAACAAACAGGAAGTTGTCCAGGATAGGAAGCGGATTCTTTGATGCAATAACTCTTGAAACAGATAATAATCCTTGTAATAGGTCTGTACTTGAAACGATAAACTTCATAATATGTGTAATTTAAATATTCAATCCAAAGGGGAAAAATACTCCCTTGTACAAATTACAAATGTACAAAATATTTGGCATATATTTTGAGTTTTGTGCCATTAAAAATATAAAATTATAATATCATGAAGCGTAATTTGATATGTATTGTAACGGCTGTTCTTCTCAGCTCATTTTGTGCTATAGCAATTTCAAAATATTATGCGGCAAAGAACCAGTATGTCTATACTCCTATGGGTGAGACTATATACAAGAGTGTGGAGCTGTCGGGAGCCTATCCGGATTTTACTTATGCAGCAGAA
>JAFZFL010000152.1 GCA_017555925.1 Bacteroidales bacterium
CAGCATTAGGCATGTCAGAATCAAAATCCAGAAATTTTGAAAGCTGCTTTTTAATGGCAACTATATTATGGTTCAATGTCTCTTCGTCAAGCAGGTTTCTCTCCGCACTCTTCATTGAAGGGTCTCCAATCATACCTGTTGCACCTCCAATAAGGGCGTATGGCTTATGGCCGCAATTCTGGAAATGCTTAAGCATCATAATGCTTACCAAGTGTCCTATATGCAATGAATCTGCTGTTGGATCAATACCAACGTATGCAGAAGTCTGCTCCTTCATCAACTGTTCCTCTGTACCTGGCATCATTGTGTGAATCATTCCTCTCCAGGTAAGCTCTTCAACAAAATTCTTCATCTTATATGTGTTTAATATTAATAATCTGTGGTTGGTGTTGCAGGAGCAAGTTCCCTTAATCGGGGCTGTTTGATAGTGCAACAACCTGCAAAGGTAATAAATTTAGGGAATTATACCCTTTTTTTCAATTTATTGTATAGGGTTTGACGAGTGATGCCAAGTTGTTGGGCTGTAAGGCTGATATTACCTCTATTCCTCAACATCACACTCTGTATTACTCTTTGTTCAATTGTATCGAGGGTCTCGTCAATAGCCAGACCATAGTTGTCAGTGGCAAATGTGAAACTTTCGGCAATTGTTGCAGAACTCTCCGTTTGCCGCTTTTTCTCAGACTGTTCAATCTCCAGTTTGTACCGTTCAATCTCCTTTTCCAGATATGCTATCTTTGATTTATACTCCTTCCTTATTACGGCATTGTTTATTGAAATTAAAATTTCATGTTCGTTCCAGGGTTTATGGATAAAATCAAACGCGCCGCTACCAATGCACTCCGCAGCCATAGGAACTTGAGCAAAGGTTGAAAGAAGCACAATCTCAAAATCGCGGTAATTTCCTTTAAGTGTTGTAACAGTACCGGATGCTGCCTCTTTTGTGCGGAACAGGTCAAGATCCATAAGTACCACATCCAAATCTTCAGTTCCTGCAATACCTTCGGCCTGTTGGATATTGTCTGTTGTATGAACCTTTTCAAAGTGCTTTTTTAATAAGATTCCAAGTGAAGTGAGCAATCCATTATTGGGCTCAACTATCAGAATTCTGCCATTTTTTTTCATGACTGCAAATGTAAAAATATTTTACATTTAATCAAAAATCTGTATAATTTCTTTACGTATCTTGTATGAAAAATATACAATGCGCCATTTTAGTCAGATTTTTGAATCTTTAGAATCCTTGTGCTTGAATAGGAATTTCAGCTCCCTCTGGGGTTACAAGCAGAGTGCCTGCCTGAGGTTTGCAGAGATGCCCTATTATATCTACATTAGGAAATTCCTTGTGGAATTTTTCATGCTCTTCCAGTGGAATTACAAACAGGAATTTGTAGTCATCTCCGCCATTAAGGGCTGCTGTTACTGCATCCATATTTATCTCTTTGGCCATCTCCAGTGTTTGTGATGCAATAGGAATTTTGTCAAGATAGATTTTGACGCCGACTCCATATTCAAGAGAGAGCTCTTTGACGGCAGCTGCAAGTCCGTTGGTGATAAAATAACCTGCAGCCGGGTAAATGCCGGACTCTTTAAACTGACTTACAATTTTAGGATTGATTTCCGGGCTCAAATATTGGCTGAGAATATATTTATAGCGGCTTAAATCCGGTTGTTTGTATGCGCTCACATCAGTTGCGGTTATTTTATTGAAGACAACTTTCTCCCTTTCGAGCACATGAAGTCCCATATATGCCGCTCCAATGTTACCTGTTATGCAAATCAGTGCATTGCCTTCAGGCTTAGGCATTGAGTTTATAACTTCACTGCTTTGGCAGCCTTGGGCTGTAATACCAATGGTTAATCCTGTAATTGAAGATTTCAGCTCAAGACTTAAGTTCTCAATCTTGTGCTCTTTTGCAGCTGCAACAATGCCTGTCCATAACTCAACAATATCTTCGGCTGTAAAACGGGCAGAAATGGCAATGTTGTATGATAGTGATTTGGGCTGGAAGCATTTGGCATAGAGCTCTCCCATTGCATATAGCGCAGATTTGTATCCAAGATGTTTGAGTGGAGTGTATACAAGATCAAAATCAACTCCCTCCAGCATCAGACGGCTGCAACTTGCATTCTCTTCTCCTGCAATAGCCATGGATAATTGCTTGTTTGTATATCCTGTGCCGTCAAAGAGTCTTCTTAAAAGCTCCCTTTTGCCGATCTTTGCAATATTGGTTCTCTTGTCCCTATTAACTATCTGCTCTCTCATACGTTTACTTTTTTTTACAAAAATAGATAAATCAATTAACTTTGCACCACTTATGAGCAAAAATAACATTATAATAGAGGATATAGCCAATGCAGAATATCAGCATGGCTTTGAGTCAAATATAGACCAGGAGTTTATTCCAAAGGGGTTGAATGAAGATATTATACGGTTGATATCAAAGAAGAAGAATGAGCCCCAGTGGCTGCTGGATTTCAGATTGAAGGCATTTGCCAAGTGGCAGACAATGAAGATGCCAACCTGGGCGCATCTTAACATACCGGAGATAGATTACCAGGATATAATCTACTATGCGGCGCCAACGCCAAAAAAAGAGACAACTGAGATTGACCCTGAGCTTGCAGAGACTTTTGAAAAATTGGGCATTCCGCTTCATGAACGCAATGTATTGGCAGGAGTGGCAGTAGATGCAGTATTTGATTCAGTATCAGTAAAAACCACATTTAGAGAGACTCTTGCAGAAAAGGGAATAATCTTCTGTTCGTTCTCTGAAGCAGTAAGGGATTATCCCGATCTTGTAAAAAAATATCTTGCCTCTGTTGTCCCGATAGGTGATAACTTCTATTCGGCACTCAATTCTGCTGTATTCAGTGACGGTTCCTTCTGCTACATTCCAAAGAATACGCGCTGCCCTATGGAGTTGAGCAGTTATTTTAGGATAAATGCTAAGGGAACAGGCCAATTCGAGCGTACACTTATTGTAGCTGACGAAGGTTCGTATGTGAGTTATCTGGAGGGATGTACCGCTCCTCAACGTGATGAAAACCAATTGCATGCCGCTGTTGTTGAGATTGTGGTGCTGCAAGATGCCGAGGTTAAGTACTCAACAGTTCAGAACTGGTATCCTGGCGATAAGAACGGTAAAGGCGGAATCTATAATTTTGTGACAAAACGCGGTATCTGTAAAGGTGCAAACAGCAAATTGTTCTGGGCGCAGGTTGAAACAGGCTCTGCAATTACCTGGAAATATCCAAGTACAATTCTTAAAGGCGACAACTCAATCTCTGAGTTCTATTCAGTTGCTGTAACAAATAACTACCAGCAGGCAGATACGGGAACAAAGATGATTCATTTGGGTAAGAATACACGTAGCCGTATAGTAAGTAAGGGTATTTCAGCCGGTTTTAGTCAAAACAGCTATAGAGGATTGGTTAAAATATCTCCAAATGCGGAGAATGCGCGAAATTTCTCGCAATGTGACAGTCTTTTGCTTGGTGATAAATGTGGTGCACACACAGTCCCATATATAGAAAATGATAATCAGAGTGCAATAGTGGAGCATGAGGCGACTACTTCAAAAATTGGAGAAGACCAGTTGTTCTATTGCCAGCAAAGGGGAATAAAAGCAGAGGATGCAGTTGGCCTGATTGTTAACGGATATGCCAAGGATGTATTGAATAAATTGCCTATGGAATTCGCTGTAGAGGCCCAAAAACTTTTACAAGTCTCGTTAGAGGGCAGTGTAGGCTAGTTTTTACCCTCTTCCCGACAGATTTACAACTTTTAAAAAATGCTTGAATGTTTAGTATAGATAATATATTATTTACTATTGGAGGACAGAGTGTTAGCTTACTTGAGTTCATGTCTGTGTTTGCCGGTTTAAGTTGCGTTTTTTTGGCAACAAGGGGCAAAGTGTCAAACTTTTGGGTCGGTTACCTTTATAACATTTTGCTGTTTTGTATGTTTATGCAGAAACATCTCTATTCCAGCATGTTACTTCAGCCGGTATCGCTCTGTATAAACTTTTTTGGCCATTATAGATGGACTCATCCTAAAAAAGAGGAGCAGGATAGAAAAAATCAGCTTAAGGTTACTTTACTTACAAACAGACAGCGTGCGCTCATCCTTTGTGCGGTAGCTCTCTTCACTCTGTGCTGGGGCTTTTTCTTGAGCAAACTCAATGTCTATTGGCCAAATATCTTTCCAATGGCGCGTCAACCATATCTTGATGCCTTTGTTACTTCGTTTATACTGTTTGCACAGATACTGTCGGCACAAAAGAAGTTGGATTGTTGGGGTGCATGGTTTGTAGTGAATGTAATGAATGGAGTGCTATATGTTAGGGCAGGGCTTGTGTTTATGCCAATTGTGGCTTTAGGATACCTGATATTGGCATTCTTTGGCTTTGCAATGTGGAGAAGGCAGTGGAAAGCCGAGAGGCAGCAGGGTGCTGCACTCCAATAAAATTGATAATAAAAGTATTATAACAATATGGAGAATTTGATTGAGATCAAAAACTTGCATGCCAGTATTAATGGCAGAGAAATTCTAAAAGGTATAAATCTTACTGTCAAGGCAGGTGAAGTGCATGCCATAATGGGACCAAACGGTTCTGGAAAGAGTACTTTGTCTGCAGTGCTGGCAGGCAAAGAGAATTATGAAGTTACTCAAGGCAGCGTTACATTTCTTGGAAAGAATCTTTTGGAGATGAGTCCCGAAGAGCGTTCATGGGCCGGTCTCTTTTTGGGTTTCCAATACCCGATAGAGATTCCCGGTGTAACTAATGTCAACTTTATGAAGACAGCCGTGAATGAGCATAGAAAACAGAAAGGGCTGCAGCCACTTACAGCAGCGGAGTATCTTAAGCTTATGAGAGAAAAACTTGCTATTGTAGAGATGGATCCTGCTTTCTCGTCACGTGGTGTTAATGTGGGATTTTCCGGAGGAGAGAAGAAGAGGAATGAGATCTTCCAGATGGCTATGCTGAATCCGCGTCTTGCAATTCTGGATGAGACAGATAGTGGACTTGACGTTGATGCTTTGAGAATAGTGGCCAACGGAGTAAATAAGCTGAAAACTCCAGAAAATGCCACAATAGTAATTACCCACTACCAGAGATTGCTTGATTATATTGTTCCAGATATAATTCATGTGTTGTACAAGGGCCGTATAATTAAGACTGCCGGCAAGGAGTTGGCACTGCAGGTTGAAGAGAGAGGTTATGATTGGCTTATTAATGAATCTAAGTAATGACAAATTATATCTATACACCAAACAGTGACAACGAGTTCAAGTGTAAGGTGCCGTTGGACAATACAGTGCAGCTGTTTGTAGTAGACGGTGTGTTGCAAAGTAACTCTATTGATGCGATATCGGGAATTGAAGGGGGTGGATATTGCCTGAAGGTAGTTGAGAATAGGGTTGTTGACCAGATGTTGCAGGTAATTTCTGTCAGGAGCAGGATTGAAAAGAGAAATACAGCGACAGATGCAGGTGATGAGGCTGATGCGTTGCAATATACCAACAGGTTTGAGCTTGAAAAGAGTGCCCAGGCCAAGCTTCTGTTGTGTTCGCATACACTCAATGAGTATAGCTTTGTTACAGAGGAACAATTTGAGATAAAACTGGCTGAAAATTCAATTTTGGATCTTGTAATTATGCAGAATGAGCATGAAAATTCGCGCCATAATTCAAGATTTACAATAGATCTGGCTGCAAATGCAGTTCTTAAGATGCATGTTGTTACGCTGCATGGCGGTGAGTTGTCAAATAAGTTTGATATAAATCTTAACGGAAAGGGAGCTGAGTGTGAGATTAACGGCCTCTATCTTGCAAGTGGCAGACAGCGTATTTCAAATACTCTCAATCTTTCGCACAGGGTTCCTGAATGTAACAGCAGGCAACTCTTTAAAGGAATTCTTGATGGTGAGGCGGTTACACGTTTCAGTGGAACAATCCTCGTTGCCAGGGATGCTCAGAAGACAGAGGCTTATCAGGCAAATAACAATCTTATTGTATCTGATTATGCCAAAGCTTATACACAACCGCATCTAGAAATTTATGCAGATGATGTGAAGTGTTCTCATGGAGCTACAGTGGGCAGCCTGAATGAGGATGAACTCTTCTACATGCGATCAAGAGGTATCTCTATGCAGGAGGCCAAATTGCTTCAGCAACAAGCATTTGCTTATGCTGCTCTTGCTAATATATCCAATGTGGCGCTTTTGGAGAGATTGACCACTCTTGTAGAGCGCAGATTGCGCGGTGAGTTTGCAAATTGCAGCGACTGCAACCGTCACAGCTGTTAAAAACATTGTTCTGACAGCCTCTGGCGCATTGTTGATTTTTTTGTTGATAAACTATTGGAACAAGACCTTAAAAAGGCCTTTAAAATTACTTATTTTGCAAAGTGGAAGCTTGTCCTATTCCCGACAGGCTTTCGCTTTTCTTTTCTTATAATACATTGATTATAAATAAATTGCAAAATATAGAAATTAAATAGACATAACTATGACAACCTTTACTTACCAAGAAGCTTTAGAAGAGAGCATCAAGTATTTCAAGGGGGATGAACTTGCAGCCTCGGTTTGGATTAACAAGTATGCCATGAAGGATTCATACGGCAACTTGTATGAAAAATCTCCTGAGGATATGCACAGACGCCTTGCCAGTGAATTTGCCCGTATTGAGGCAAAATATCCTAACCCGATGGGAGAGGAGGAAATTTATGAATTGTTGAGGGATTTCAAATATATCATTCCTCAAGGAGGTCCGATGACCGGAATTGGTAATAATTTCCAGATAGCCTCTTTGTCAAATTGCTTTGTTATTGGTAATGAGGGTCCGTCTGACTCATATGGTGGTATTCTTAAGATAGATGAGGAGCAGGTGCAGCTGATGAAGAGAAGAGGTGGTGTGGGCCATGACCTTTCTCACATAAGACCGTCGGGAAGCCCTGTTTTGAACAGTGCATTGACCTCTACTGGTATTGTTCCTTTTATGGAGCGCTACTCAAATTCAACAAGAGAGGTTGCACAAGATGGAAGAAGAGGAGCTCTAATGCTTTCGGTATCAATCAAGCATCCCGATTCGGAGTCATTTATTGATGCAAAAATGGAGCAGGGAAAGGTTACAGGTGCAAACGTATCTGTAAAACTTGATGATGAGTTTATGAGAGCTGCTTTGAGCGGCGAGCAGTACAAACAACAGTATCCGGTTTACAGCGAGAATCCTAAGTTTGAGAAAATGGTAAGTGCAAAGCAGTTGTGGCAGAAGATTATCCATAATGCATGGAAATCTGCTGAGCCTGGTGTACTTTTCTGGGATACAGTTTTGAGGGAGTCGGTTGCTGACTGCTATGCAGATTTGGGTTACAGAACAGTGAGTACAAACCCTTGCGGTGAGATTCCTCTATGTCCGTATGACTCTTGTCGTCTTATAGCGCTTAACTTGTATTCATACGTTGAGAATCCATTTACTCCGGTAGCAAAATTCGATTTTGAACTTTTCAAGAGTCATGCGATGAAGGCAATGCGTCTGAATGATGACCTTATTGATCTTGAGATGGAGAAGATTGAGGCAATTTTGGCTAAGATTGAGTCTGACCCTGAGTCTGAGACAGTAAAGAGAACTGAGGTGGAGTTGTGGAGAAAGATCAGAGAAAAATCTCTTGGAGGCAGAAGAACAGGTTTGGGTATAACTGCTGAGGGTGATATGTTGGCTGCTTTGGGTTATACTTATGGAAGTGACAAAGCTATTGCTTTCTCTGTGGAGGTTCAGAAGACTCTTGCTGTAAATGCCTACAGATCTTCTGTTGTAATGGCAGGCGAGAGAGGTGCATTCCCAATATACGATTATAAGAGAGAGGAGCATAATCCTATGATTGACAGAATTAGAGAGGCAGCTCCTGAATTGTATGATGAGATGGTAAAAGTTGGTAGACGTAATATCTCTATGCTTACAATTGCACCTACAGGAACAACCAGTCTGATGACTCAGACAACATCCGGTATAGAGCCTGTATTCCTTCCTTTCTATGTCAGAAGAAGAAAAGTTAACCCTAATGACAAGAATGTAAAGGTTTCAATTAAGGATGAGGTTGGAGATTGTTTTGAGGAGTTTTATGTATTCCACCATAAATTCTTGACTTGGTGTGATGTTCAGGGGTATGACCTTGAGCAGGTAAAGGCAATGAGCATTGATCAGATTAATGAGCTTGTTGCAAAATCGCCATATCATAAGGCAACATCTGCAGATATTGACTGGGTGGCAAAAGTTAAGATGCAGGGAAGTATTCAGAAATGGGTTGACCACTCGATAAGTGTGACTGTAAACTTGCCTAATTCGGTAACTGAGCAGCTTGTTGCAGATGTTTACAAGACAGCCTGGGAGGTAGGTTGTAAAGGTGTGACAGTTTATAGGGATGGCTCAAGAACAGGTGTTCTTGTTGCTGCAAAAGAGGAGAAGAAACAACCTTCAATTGCTCCTAAGAAGCGTCCTAAAGCATTGGAGGCAGATGTTATCCGTTTCCTTAATGGCAGAGAGCATTGGATTGCCCTTGTAGGAAAAATAAATGGTGTTCCGTATGAGATCTTTACAGGTCTTGTTGATGAAGATTCCCGCTCAATACCTAAGAGTGTAGATACAGGATACATTGTTAAGGAGAAGGATGTGAATACAGGTGTAAGCCGTTACGATTTCCATTTTGTAGACAAATATGGTTATACAAATATCATTGGCGGTATTTCACATATGTTCAACAAGGAGTATTGGAACTATGCAAAATTGATTTCGGGCGTATTGCGCCACGGTATGCCGATTGTGGATGTAATAAACCTTATCAACGGATTGCAGTTGGATAGCGAGGCCATTAATACCTGGAAGAATGGAGTGGAGCGCTCATTGAAACGTTATATTCCGGATGGAACAAAAGATGAGACAGGTAAAAAGTGTCCTAAATGCCAGTCAGATGATTTGATCTATCAGGAGGGTTGCCTTGTTTGTAGGAACTGCGGCTACTCAAAATGCGGTTGATTTGTTATGATTCTATATCCTAATGCCAAAATAAATATAGGATTGAAGGTCTTGAACAAGAGGGAGGATGGTTTCCATAATCTGGAAACCCTCTTCTATCCTGTTGGTCTGGCAGACATTCTTGAAGTAGTGGAGAGTAATGAGTTGGGGATGGAGCAGTATGGCATTGGGATTCCTGCAGTTGCCGGGAAGAATGAACTTATGGATCCTCAAGCCAATTTATGTGTAAAGGCATACAGATTGTTGAAAGAGGATTTTGATATACCGCCTGTAGCGATTTACCTGCACAAGAATATCCCTGTAGGTGCCGGCTTGGGAGGCGGTTCTTCAGATGCAGCACATACAATTTTAGCAATAAACAAGTTATATAATCTAAATCTTACAAATTCAGAGATGGCACAGTATGCTTCCCGTCTTGGGAGCGACTGTGCTTTCTTTATTTACAACGAGCCTATGATGGGGCGTGGACGGGGTGAAATCCTTACTCCGTTTGCCCTTGACTCACTTGCAGACTATACAATAAAATTGGTGCATCCGCCGGTTTATGTCTCAACGGCCGATGCCTACAGAGGTATAGTGCCAAGAGATCTCCAATCTTTATCTATGCTTGACAGGAGGCCCTTGGAAGAGTTGCTTCAACAACCTGTCGGGAAGTGGAAAGAGAGTGTTGTAAATGATTTTGAGACTACAGTATTTGCCAAATATCCTCTTCTGGCAGAGTATAAAAAGACTCTATATGATGAGGGGGCACTCTATGCGGCTATGAGCGGAAGTGGTTCTACACTCTTTGGTATTTTTGAGAAGTAACGCAGGTTTTATTATCTTTGTTACTCCCAAACAACAACCAAAAATCCAGTTCAAACCATGGCATTTGTTCATTTACACGTACATACATATTATTCAATTCTCGACGGAGCTGCACCCATTTCAAGCCACTTCAAAAAGGCAAAAGAGGATAATCAACCGGCTCTCGCAATTACTGACCATGGTAATATGTTTGGTGTTAAGGAGTTCCTTAAAGTTGCAAAGGATTTTCCGGAGATAAAGCCAATTATCGGTTGTGAAGTTTATGTTAATCCCGAGGGACGTTTTTCAAAAAGAGGTAAAGAGGACCAGAGTGCGCACCACTTGATTCTGTTGGCCAAAAATCTTCAAGGTTATTATAATCTGGTTAAATTGGTTTCTCTTGGCTACACAGAGGGTTATTATTATAAACCGAAGATAGACAAGGAGTTGCTTGAAATGTACCATGAAAACCTTATATGCTCTTCGGCCTGTTTGGGTGGAGAGATTCCACAAAAGATCAAGAGGGGAGATATTGATGGTGCACGCGAGAGTATAATGTGGTACAAGAAGCTTTTTGGGGAGGATTACTATCTTGAAGTGCAGTTGCATAAGAGCGAACTGCCAGGTTATGCAGAGGATGTTTATGAGCAGCAGGTTGTAGTAAACAAGGCCATATTTGAGTTGTCGCAGGAGTGTGGAGTTAAGGTAATTGCTACAAACGATGTCCATTTTACACGCAAAGAGGATGGCCCGGCGCATGACCGTCTGATATGTCTTACCACAAATGCCAACTTTGATGATGTAAAACGTTTGAGATATACCCAGCAGGAGTATCTTAAGACCGAAGAGGAGATGGCATCCCTCTTTCCGGAGCATCCTGAGGTAATCTCCAATACCATTGAGATTGCAGACAAGATAGAGAAATACAAAATAGACTGTGACCATATATTGCCAATTTTTGAGATACCGGCAGAGTTCCCTGATTCAA